>NZ_JBHUAF010000485.1:0-5359 GCF_042789895.1 Kitasatospora sp. NPDC056783 | reverse complement strand
GCTGGGGCCCGGGCCGGCCGGGGGGCCCCCGGGGGGGGGCCCCGGGGGGGGGGCGGGGGCCGGGGCCCCCACCCCCGGGCGGGCCCGACCGTCACCCGTGCGGGACGACCGCGACGGGGGCTTCGGCGTGGTGCAGGACGGCGTGCGCGACCCGGCCGAGCCTGGGGCCGATCTCGATCGGGCGCCGGCCCCGGCCGACCACGACCAGGGCGGCTCCGGCGGAGGCCTCGACCAGGGCCCGGGCGGCGCCGAGCTGCACCACCTCGACCACCTCGACGTCCGGGTGCCGCTCGCGGGGGCCTTCCAGGGCGAGCGAGAGCAGCTTGGCCTCCAGGGCCTCCAGCTGGCCGAGCTCGCCCGCCGGGACGGCGCCGCCCGCGTAGCCGAACATCGGCGGCAGGTCCCAGCCGTGCACCGCCCGGACCCGGGCGCCGCGCAGGGCCGCCTCGCGGAAGGCGAAGTCGAGCACCTCGGCCTCCGGGGTGTGGGCGTCGACGCCCACCACCACCTCGGCCGCGCCGGCCGTCGCCTCCTCGCGCACCACGACCAGCGGCACGGTGCTGCGCCCGGCCACCGACATGCTGACCGAGCCGAGCAGCAGCCCGGTGAAGCCGCCCCGGCCGCGCGAGCCGAGCACCAGCAGATCCGCCTCGGCGGCGGCCGCCAGCAGGCCGTCCACCGGCGCGTCCAGGACTGCGTCGGTCTCCACGGTCAGGTCGGGGTGCAGGCCGCGGATCTCCTCGGCGGCCTCGGCCAGGGTGCGCCGGACGGCCTCGGGAAGGTCGTCCGCCTCGGCGAAGGAGGACACCCCGTCGGTCAGCCACGGCCAGGCGTGCGCCAGGCGCAGCGCGGCGCCCCGGCGCACCGCCTCGGCGGCGGCCCAGTGGACGGCGGCGGTGCTCTGCGGCGAGCCGTCGATCCCGACCAGAACGGTTGACGTCATGAGTGTTCCTCCACACTGTCGACACACTGTCGACGCTCGGCGGTTCGGTGCGGGCCGCGGTGCGCTCTGACGCCCCGTCCGCTCCATCCCCACCCTGGCAGCCGTACAGGGCCCGGCGGCAGAGGCCGCAGGACCCTGCGCGACGGGCCGAAAGGCCCGCCCGAGGGAGCCTACGTTCGACCCCGCCGTCCCCACGACCGACACGTGGGCATTACCGTGAACACGGCAATCCCGCTGGTCGGGCGGGCACCCGGGCCGGACGGGACGGCGGGGGCTACCGTCCGCGAAGCGGTCGGGACGCGTCCGGATGGCGGACGGGCCGGTCAGGGCAGCACGACGAGGAGGACAGCGGTGGGCGGAGCGGACGGCAGCGCGGCGGGTGGCGGCGCGCGGATGCCACGGCTGCGCCTGGACGAGCTGCTGGAGGAGCTCCAGTGGCGCATCGACGCGGCCCGCGGCACCCAGAACCGGGTGCACAGCCTGCTGGAGGCGGTGCTGGAGGTCGGGCGGGAGCTGGACCTGGCGCAGGCGCTGCACCGGATCGTGGAGGCCGCCGCCGACCTGGTGGACGCCCGGTACGGGGCGCTCGGCGTGATCGGGCCGGACGGGCACACGCTGTCGCAGTTCCTGACCGTGGGCCTGACCGAGGAGGAGATGGCCGAGATCGGCCCGCCGCCCTCCGGCCAGGGCATCCTGGGCGAGCTGATCCGCGATCCGCGGCCGCTGCGCTGCCCGGTGCTGTCCGAGCACCCGGCGAGCGTCGGCTTCCCGCCGAACCACCCGCCGATGCACACCTTCCTGGGGGTGCCGGTCCGGGTGCACGGCGAGGTGTTCGGCAACCTCTACCTGACCGACAAGCGCGGCGGGCTGGACTTCGACGAGGACGACGAGGCGGTGATCGCCACCCTGGCGGTCGCGGCCGGCGTGGCGATCGACAACGCCCGGCTGTACGAGGAGGCCCAGCTGCGCCAGCGCTGGCTGCGGGCGAGCACCGAGATCACCCGCAGCCTGCTGTCGGGGGCGCCGCGGCTGGAGGTGGTCGAGCTGATCGCCCGCCGAGCCCGGGAGATATCCGGCGCCGAGCTGGCGGACGTCTCGGTGGCGGTGGCCGGGCCGGAGGAGCGGGCCGAGGAGCTGAGCGTGGAGGTCGCGCTGGGCGGCACGCCGTCCGCGCGGCTGGGGGTGACGGTGCCGGTGGACGGCACGCTGTCCGGCGCCGCGTACCTCTCCGGCTCGCCGGCCACCAGCGACGAGCTGGCCTGCGACGCCCGTTTCCCGGCCGGCCCGGCGGGCCGGTTCGACGGGCTGGGCGCGGCGGTGGCGGTGCCGCTGGGCACCGGCGCCGGGTACGGGCGGGGCGTGCTGCTGCTGGCCCGGCAGCAGGGGCAGCCGGCTTTCGGCCCGGAGGAGACCGGCCCGTTGCTGGGCTTCGCCGACCAGGCGGCACTGGCCCTGGAGCTGGCCGAACGGCGGCGCGACGCCGAGCAGTTGAACCTGCTGGAGGACCGCGACCGGATCGCCAGGGACCTGCACGACCTGGCGATCCAGCGGCTGTTCGCGACCGGCATGACGCTGCAGAGCGCGGGCCGGCTGATCGAGAGCGAGGCCGCGGCGGACCGGGTGGCCCGGGCGGTGGCCGACCTGGACGAGACCATCAAGATCATCCGCTCGACCATCTTCGGCCTGCGCGCCCACAGCGAGCCGGACCGCGGCCTGCGCGCCCGCGCCACCCGGGTCGTCACCGACGCCCAGGGCACCCTCGGCTTCCCGCCCCGGCTGAGCATGGAGGGACTGCTGGACACCGACGTGCCGCAGGAGCTGGCCGGGCACGTGGTCGCGGTCCTCGCCGAGGCGCTCAGCAACGCGGCCCGGCACGCCAAGGCCTCCCGGGTCGAGGTGACCCTGCGCGCCCTGGCCGGGCGGGTGGTGCTGACCGTGACGGACGACGGCGTCGGGGTGCCCGAGGGCGGGCGGCGCAGCGGGCTGCGCAACCTGGCGGAGCGCGCCGATCGGGTCGGCGGCTCCTTCGCGGTCGAGCCGGCCGAGGGCGGCGGCACCCGGCTGGCGTGGGAGGCCCCGATCGGTTCCTGAGGCCCCGGTCGTCCGGCGCGATCACCCGGTACTCGGGCAGCAGGGCGGAGAGTTGGTCTTCCAGCTCCGGTGGTCCGGCAGGCCGCCGTGCAGCAGCACCAGCGGCTCGCCGGACCCGGCGTCCGGGTAGGCGAGGCGGCCGCGGCCGCTGTCGAAGGAGCGCGGCTCGGGGGTGGCGGCGGAATCGGTCATGGCGCGATGCCAGGCCGGGCGGCCACTCCGGGTCGGCCCCGCATCAGACCTGAACTCCCTTGCGCCACCCTGGTGTTGACGCTTCCGACCGGGCCGGCCTCAGACCAGGCAGCGGCCGATGACCAGCTCCGGGCGGATCCGGATCCGCACCGTGGCGTCCGGGTCGGTCGCCGTACCGGCCGGGCGGACCTGGGCGCGGCCGAGGACGGTGACGAACCAGCCGGAGCCGTCCCGGCCGTCCACCTCGTCGGCCTCGAAGGCGATCACGGCGCCGTCGACCGCCCGGGCCAGTTCGGAGTCGGCCGGCGCCGAGACCAGCACCCCGCCGGGGCCCAGCCGGAAGGACACCGGCAGGACGGCCGGGAGGGCGTGGACGGTGTAGACCACCCGGCCGACGGCGGCCCGGGACAGCAGCTCCAGCGACCGCTTCCGGTCGAGTTCGCGGAGTCCGGGGAGATCGGTTCGGTCGCACAAGGAGGACCCGTGCGAGGAGGACCCGTGCGCGGAGGCCCGGGGAGACGGAACGTGGTCGCGGTTCATGCGAGCGATGCTCACCCGCGGGCGGGCCGGGTCGCGAGGGCCGATGGTCCCGGCGCGGCCGGGCCGGGGCCCCGGGACCTCCGCCCGGGGCCGGGCCGGGGTCCCGGGCCCCTCGGCCCCTCGACCCCGTCGTGGCCCGTCGGCGTCAGTACCGGCCGGAGCGCAGCCCGGAGCTCTGCGGGGCGGCGGAGGCCTGGCGCAGTTCGGTGGCGATCAGGGCGGCCTGCACCCGCCGCTCGACGCCGAGCTTGGCGAGCAGCCGCGAGACGTGGTTCTTGACGGTCTTCTCGGCGAGGTAGAGCCGCTCGCCGATCTGCCGGTTGGTCAGGCCCTCACCGATCAGTTCGAGGACCTCCTGCTCGCGTGCGGTCAGGGCCGGCCCGGTGGTGACCGGCTGGGCGGGCTCGGCGTCGCTGCGCAGGCGGTTCAGCAGGCGGGTCGCGGCGCCGGGGTCGAGCATCGAGCGCCCGGAGGCGACGGTGCGGACGGCGGCGATCAGGTCCGTCCCGCTGATCTGCTTGAGCACGTACCCGGCGGCGCCCGCCATCACGGCGTCCAGCAGCGCCTCCTCGTCGTCGAAGGAGGTCAGCATCAGGCAGGCCAGATCGGGCATCCGCGAGCGCAGTTCGCGGCAGACCGAGACGCCGTCGCCGTCGCCGAGCCGGACGTCCAGCACGGCCACGTCGGGCCGCAGGGCCGGCACCCGGACGAGCGCCTGCTCGGCCGTCGCGGCCTCCCCGACCACCTCCAGGTCCGGCTCGCCGTCCAGCAGGTCGTACACCCCGCGGCGCACCACCTCGTGGTCGTCCAGCAGGAACACCCGGACCGGCGCCGAGGCCTCGGCGCCCTCCGTCTTGGTCGCCATCACGCGGCTCCACCTTCGTCACCCCCGCACACTCCCAGCGGGGCCCAGGGCATCATCCCCCGGAAACACCGGCGGGCCCAGGGCCCAACGGCCCCATTCGGACGGGGTCGGAGTGCCTGGGCCCACGGACCGGCTCAGCGCCCCTGCCGCCGGACGTTCCCCAGGCCCATCAGCAGGAAGGCGAGCGCGACGCCCGCCCCGCTGACCGCCGCGAGCATCACCCGGGACACGACCTCGCCGCCGCCCGAGAGCAGGATCGCCATCGCCCCGAGCAAGGCGACGGCCGCGCCCACCACCAGCCAGCCGGCCAGCGCGAGCGCCGGCGGCCGGTTGGAGCGTGGGGCGGGCCCGGCGTCCAGGGCGGCCCAGCGGGCGGCCGTCTCCCGCACCTCCCGGCGGCGGTCCCACAGGGCCCGGACGCGCAGTGCCGCGCCGCCGACCAGTCCGGCGAGCGCGACCTGTGCGGCCGGCTGCCAGTCCGGCAGGACGAGCAGCAGCCCGCCCGCGAGCGCGAGCCCGGCCCACCAGAGCACGCAGGCCGCGGCGGCCGTACGGGTGGAGCGGGGCCGGTCGGCGCCGGCCTGGAGGTCGGCGATGGCGGGCAGGTACCAGACGCAGCCGCTCGCGGTGAGCGCGGCGGTGCCGATGGCGAGGACGGTGTGGTTCACGATCCGGCCTTCCTGGATCGAACGGGAGATCGAACTGGACTGGATGTGACGGAGCCGTCC
>NZ_JBHUAF010000484.1:0-5418 GCF_042789895.1 Kitasatospora sp. NPDC056783 | reverse complement strand
GTCGGGGACACCGGGGCCCGGTTCGTGCCGAGGGCCTGATCCTGCTCAGGCGTCGGCGGCCGCCAGGACCTTGTCGGTCGTCACCACCTTGGCGAACCGCATCGCGTGCAACGTCGTGGCCGTGGCGCGGGCGAGTTCGGCGGCGGTGATGGTGGTGCCGTCGGGGCCGGCCATGTCGAAGGAGTGCATGGCGTCGACGGGGAAGATCGCGTCGTAGCCGAGGTTGCCGGCCATCCGGGCGGTCGTCTCGTTGCACACGTTGGTGATGATCCCGGTGACGACCACCTGCCGGGCGCCGCGCTCCTGGAGCCAGGCGTGCAGGTCGGGGGTGCCGTAGAAGGCGCTGTTGACGGTCTTGGTGATGTGCAGGTCGGGCGTGAGGGCCGCGACGAAGTCCTTGAGGGCGTGGCCCGGGGTGCCCTCGGTCAGCGGGCCCTCCGGGGTGGCGTGCTGGACGGTGACGATCGGGCGGTTGGTGGACTGCCAGGCGGCGATCAGCTCGGCCATCCGCTGTTCGGCCTGCGGGTTGTCGCGGGGGCCGAAGCCGGGATCCTCGAAGCCCTTCTGGACGTCGATGAGGATCAGGACGGCGTCGGGGTCGAGGGTGAGCGGGGCCTCGAAGGCATCGGTGTTCGTCATGTGACTCATTGTGCTCGCCCTTCGGGGTGGGCGTGATGGACATGCCACTGATCGATGGATTTCCGTCGTCCGCTGCCCGTCGTCGGCCGCCTGTCGCCCGTGGTCCGCCGCCCGCCGCCCGCCGTCCGGCGCCGGGGTGTCGGCGACTCCGGGCCGGGCCCGCCCCTCCGGTGGACTTGCATTCGCCGCATACATGCATACGCTGGTATTTGCGGCCACGCTGACACTGTCCTCTGGTTGCACGTGAGAGGAGGACGACCCCATGGTCGCCACGGACCCCGGGCTCACCGCCCTCGCCAGCGGCTGGGCCGCCCTGTCCGTCCTGCGGAGCAGGATCGAGGTGCACGTCGAACGTGCCCTGCTGGCCCGGCACGGCCTGAGCGCGCGCGAGTTCTCGCTGCTCGACGTGCTCAGTCGTCAACACGACGGACCCGGCGGTCACCTGCAGATGAACCAGGTCGCCGACGCGCTCGTCCTCAGCCCGAGCGCCACGACCCGTCTGGTCACCCGCCTGGAGGACCGCGGGCTGCTGTCCCGCTTCCTGTGCCCGGCCGACCGCCGGGGCATCTACACCAATGTGAGCGAGGCCGGCCGGAGGCTGCTGGAGGAGGCCCGGTCGACCAATGACGCGGCCCTGCGGGAGGCACTGGACGAGGCCGCCCGCAACCCCGAGCTGGCCTCGTTGGTCACCGCGGTCGAGGCGGTGGACGCCGCGCGCCGCGGGTAGCGGCGGGCATCCGGACGGGTCGGCCGACCGTGCGGCGGCGGCCCGCGGCGGGGATCCTTGGAGGGCTGTCCGGAACGTCCGAGGAGCCCGGCGCGTCTGCGGAGGTGATCCACGGTGCCCGTGCTGTGCGTCCTGTTCTCCCTCCTCGGCGCGTCGAGCAACGCCCTGGGCACCGTGTTCCAGCGCAAGGCCGCGCTCAACGTGCCCGCGACCCGCAACCTCCAGCCCCGCTTGATCGCCGACCTGGCGCGCCAGCCGGTGTGGGTGGCCGGCGTCTGCGCCGTCGCGGCGGCGGCCGCCCTGCAAGCCCTCGCCCTGGCCACCGGACCGCTCGCCCTGGCCCAGCCGGTGTTCGTCCTGGAACTGCCACTGGCGCTGGTGATCGGGTCACGGGTGCTCCGGCGACGCATCCCGACGGCCGGGTGGTGGGCGATCGGCTCCATCGTCCTGGGGCTGGCGGTGGTCCTCGTCTCCGCGAGCCCGCACGGTGGGAGGGCCCAGGCGCCGATGGCCCGGTGGGTGCCGACCGTCGTCCTGTGCCTGGGGGTGGTGGCGGCGCTGGTCGCGGCCGCCCGCGGTCGTCCGCCGGGGGCCGGACGGGCCGCCTGCCTGGGGGCGGCCTCGGCGGTGGCGAACGCCCTCACCGCCGCGATGATGAAGTCGGCGGCCGACACCTTCTCCGCGCACGGGGTGGTCGCGTTCCTGACCGTCTGGCAGACCTACGGGTTCGCCCTGTGCGGCGTCCTGGCCGTCTTCCTGCTGGAGAACGCGCTGCTGGCCGGCCCCCTCGCGGCCTCCCAGCCCGCGCTGACCCTCGGCGACGCGCTGATCGGCCTGACGCTCGGCGTCACGCTGTACGAGGAGGAGATCCGCCTGGGCTGGTGGCTGCTGCCGGCGGCCGTGGGCTTCGCGCTGATCGCGGTGAGCACGTTCCGGCTGGCGCGTGCCGTTCCTCGGATCCACGTGATCCCGTCCTGATCGCACCACCGCTCACGTCCGTCCGTCCGTCCGGCCGGACGGACGTGAGCCGGGCCCGCGCGCGGAACCGGGTCAGGCGCCGTCGTCCGCTCGGCGCACGACGCGAGGACGGCGCCTGCCGGCCTCCAGGGTGGGCAGGTTGAGGTGCTCCAGATCGTGCGGCGGCGGCGCCGTGAGCGGCCAGGTCGAGGGCACCTCGCCGGCGGAGGCGGCGGCGGGCGCGTCCGTCAGCCGCATCCGCTGCCTCAGCCGGCCGTAGAAGTCGGTCGGCCCCAGGCGCACCGCCCTCAGCCGGGTCGGTGACGCGTAGACGCCGACCCAGTCGCCGGGTTCCAGGACGCCGCGGAGCTGGCCGTCCACGCTGACCGCCGCCAGGCCCGAGTGCGGCAGCAGCCGCATGGCGATCGGCTCGTCCGGTGCGGCCAGGACGGAGCGCTTGAAGACCATGTGCGCCGCGACGGGTGTGAAGACGAGGACCTCCGCCCGGGGCGAGACCACCGGCCCGCCCGCGGCGAAGCTGTACGCGGTCGATCCCGTCGGCGTCGCCACCAGCAGCGCGTCGCCGGCGTAGGAGGCGAGCAGCCTCCCCGCGAAGTAGACCGCGGCGGCGACCCGGCCGTCCCGGGCGAACTTCTCCACCACCACCTCGTTCAGCCCGAGCACGTCCAGCGCCACCCCCCAGCCGCCCCCGGCCTCGCAGCCCGTGCGCACCCGCGGTGGGGGCAGCGGCGGCCGGTGGGCGTACGGCGACGGCGGACCGGACTCCTCGGGAAGCGGGAGCGGCCGGGAGGCGCGCATCGTCACCAGCATCCGTTCCTCGACGCTGACGCGGGACTCCCGGACGGCGTCCAGCGCCTGGAGCACGTCGTGCGCGGGTACCTCGGTGAGGAAGCCGAGGTGCCCGAAGTCGATGCCCAGCAGCAGGGCGCCGGCATGCGCCGCCAGGCGTGCGCCGCGCAGGAAGGTCCCGTCGCCGCCCAGCGCGACGATGAGGTCCGGGTTCCCGGCCGCGGCCATCTCCTCCCGGGCGCTGCGCCGCGGCCCGTCCGCGTTCCACACGTCGATCTCGGTGCACCGGGTGCGGTGGTCGTCGCACCAGGAACGCACCGAGCGGGAGGCCCGCACTGCTTCGGGGCGCCCTTTGTGGACGACGAGACCGATGCGCTCGACCGCCATGGCGTGCCCTCCTCGCCGAGGGGTGGTGTGGGGTCCTCTCCAGGATGCGCTCCGGTGGCGAGCCCCGGCGACTCGCCGGGGGTGGTTTCCGGCGGGCCGGCTCCCGTCCGTCGGCCCCTCGACTTGCGGGCCCGAACCGGTGGCAGTGGGCTTGGTGGGGGAGGGCCGCGCCCTTCGGGGGCCTTGAGACCCGACCGGGGTCGGTCGCCGGTGCGGGGCGCGGACGAGTGTTTGCATTACCAAGCGCATGCAAGTATTGTTCTTGCATGTAAAGCGCTTCTGCATCTATTGGATGCGGGGTGCCGCACCCCGGCCCTGTCGGAGCGCCGCCGCCCGATCCCGGTGCGACCCCGTCCGCATCGCCACCCCCCCCGAGGTGCCCGTCCACCCGCGCCTCGCTCCCGTGCCCGGGACGCCGTCAGGCCCCGGCAGTACCGATCGAAAGGCACCGTCATGTCTCTCAAGAAGATCATTCCCGGCAAGCTCGGCTTCGGCACCGCCCCGCTCGGCAACATGTTCCGCGCGATCCCCGACGCGGAGGCCGCGGCCACCGTCGAGGCCGCCTGGGCCCAGGGCGTCCGCTACTACGACACCGCCCCCTTCTACGGCGCCGGCCTCTCCGAGCAGCGCCTGGGCCAGGTGCTGTCCACCAAGCCGCGCGACGAGTACGTGCTGTCCACCAAGGTCGGCCGCGTCATCCTCGACGAGCTGGAGGAGGGCGACCGTGACCTCGGCGAGAAGGGCGGCCTGTTCGAGCACGGCAACCCCAACAAGATGCTCCACGTGTGGACCGCCGAGGCCACGGAGCGTTCCATCGAGGACAGCCTCAAGCGCCTGGGCACCGACCGCCTGGACATCGTCTGGGTCCACGACATCGCCCAGGACTTCCACGGCGACGCGTGGCTGGGCAAGTTCGAGGAGGCCCGCACCGGCGCCTTCCGTGTCCTGTCCCGGCTGCGCGACGAGGGCGTCATCAAGGCCTGGGGCCTGGGCGTCAACAAGACCGAGCCGATCGAGCTCACCCTCGCCCTCGACGAGCCCAAGCCCGACGGCTTCCTCCTCGCCGGCCGCTACACCCTCCTCGACCACGAGCACGCCCTGCAGCGCCTGCTGCCCCTCGCGCAGGAGCAGAACGTCGACATGGTCGTCGGCGGCCCCTACAGCTCCGGCGTCCTGGCCGGCGGCACCCACTTCGAGTACCAGCCCGCCCCGCGGCACATCCTGGACAAGGTCGCCAAGCTGAAGGACCTCACCGCCAGGCACGGTGTCTCCATCAAGGCCGCCGCCCTCCAGTTCTCCCTCGCCCACCCGGTCTCGGCCGCCGTCGTCCCCGGCGCCACCAAGCCCAGCCGCATCGCCGAGGACGTCGCCGCCCTGGACGAGGACGTCCCGGCCGCGTTCTGGACCGAGCTGCGTGCCTCCGGCCTGGTCAGCCCGGCCGCCCCGCTGCCCAACGGCGCCTGACCCCTCACGCCCCACCCGCACCGCAGTACGCAGGAGAAACGATCATGGCCTCCACCTCCGTCAGCCGCATCGTCCCCGGCACCCCCGAGAAGGTCTGGAACCTCATCGGCGGCTTCGACGCCCTGCCCGACTGGCTGCCCTACATCCCCGAGAGCGTCGCCGCCGAGGGCGGCCGCGTCCGGCACCTGAAGAACCCCGAGGGCGAAGTGATCATCGAGCGCCTCGTCGACTTCAACGAGACCGAGCGCCGCTACAGCTACGCCATCCTCCAGGCCCCGTTCCCGGTCGACGACGGCTACGTCTCCACCATCCGCGTCCACGCCGTCCCCGGCCGCGACGACGTCGCCGAGGTCCAGTGGTCCGGCCGCTTCCACCCCAAGGGCGCCACCGAGCAGGAGGTCGTCGACCTCTTCCACGGCATCTACGCCGACGGC
>NZ_JBHUAF010000483.1:0-5506 GCF_042789895.1 Kitasatospora sp. NPDC056783 | reverse complement strand
GGTCCCGCTCCCCCCCCCGGTCCGGTGCCCGGAGGGGCGCCAGGGGCGCCAGGGGTCCCCGGGTCCGGGGCGTGCCGTAGGCTCACGTGAAAATCGTTGCGCCGAAGCCGCGCGGACCACGAGCGGGGCGGGGAGTACCCAGAGCAGATGAGCACGGCACCGAGCACCGAGTCGTCCAGCACCGAGTCGTCCAGCGTCGAGCCGGAAGCGTCCGAGGCGGCGCCGGCGGCGGCAGCCGAGGAGCGGACGGGCCGGGTGCCCGGGCGGTTCGGGGCCCTGGTGGACCGCTTCGGGCCCGCGCTGGGCGCGTACGCGGTGGTCAAGGCGATCGGCCTGACCGTCTTCCTGCTGCTGCTCTCGCACACCGGCGACTACCTGAGGAAGCAGCCGGGCCGCGGCGGCGGCGACCACGCCTGGGACGTGCTGGGCACCTGGGACGGCGTCTGGTACCAGCGGATCGCCGAGAACGGGTACGACCCGCAGCTGATCCCGCTGCACGGCTTCCCGCTGGCCACCTACTACGAGAACTCGGCCGCCTTCTTCCCGCTCTACCCCTGGCTGATGCGGCTGGTCGGCGCCGTCACCGGGCTCGGCCCGTACGGCTCCGGGATCGCCGTCTCGGTGCTCGCCTCGCTGGTCGCGGCGGCCGGCATCTTCGCCATCGCCGAGCGGCTCGGCGGCTTCCGGGCGGGTGTGATCGCCGCGGTGCTCTGGGGCCTGTTCCCGGGCTCCGGGGTGGAGTGGGCGGTCTACTCGGACTCGCTGTTCGTCGCGCTGTCCGCCTGGGCCTGCTACTGCGTGATGACCCGCCGCTGGCTCGCGGCCGGCCTGCTGGCGCTGGTGGCGGGCCTCAACCGGCCGACCGCCGCCGCGCTGATCGCCGCCGTCTCGATCGCCGCGCTGGTCGCGCTGGTCCGCCGCACCGACGGGGTGGCCCGCCCGCTGACCGCGATGCTGATCACCCCCTGGGGCCTGATCGGCTACGTCGCCTGGGTCGGCTGGCGGATGGGCGACTGGGGCGGCTACTTCAAGCTCCAGTCGGGCGCCTGGAACCGGTACTTCGACGGCGGCGCCTCGACCCTGCGCACGATCATGGACGTGATCACCGGGCACTGGGACTTCTGGCAGTCCAACCCCGTCCCGGACCTGATCGCGATCGCGCTGCTGATCGCCCTGCCCGGGCTGCTGGTGCTGCTCTGGCGCACCCGGCCGCCGCTGGTGCTGTGGGTCTACACCGCGCTCACCCTCATCACCGCGCTGAGCAGCAACCAGATCTTCGGCAACATCTCGCGCTACCTGCTGCCCGCCTTCCCGCTCTGCATCGGCCTGGCGATCGCGCTGCGCCGGGTGCGGACCTCCTCGCTGGCCGGGCTGCTGGCGATGCCGGTCCTCGCGGCCGGCTGGTACGCCGGCTATGCGCTGTTCGAGTTGGGCATCCCGTAGCCCCGGCGTTTCGTTGACAACGGGATCATCCGGCAGCAGACGGGTTGCTAACCTCGGAAGCATGACGACGACCCCGCCGCCCGTGCGCCAGATCCGCGACATCTCCGGGCTGATGGACCACGCGAGCCACGTGCTGGCCACCCGGATGGCGGCCGCCTTCACCGAGCTCGGGATCACCCCGCGCGCCTACTGCGTGCTGTTCCACGCGCAGGAGGCCGAGCGCACCCAGATCCAGCTGGCCGAGCTGGCGGACCTGGACAAGACGACCATGGTGGTCACCGTCGACGAGCTGGAGAAGGCGGGCCTGGCCGAGCGCCGCCCGTCCGCGACCGACCGGCGGGCCCGGATCGTCTCCGTCACCGAGGAGGGCGCCCGGGCCGTGCTGCGGGGCACCGCGATCGCCGACCGGGTGCACCGGGAACTGCTGGAGACGCTGCCGCAGCCCGAGCGCGAGGTGTTCCTGGCCGCCCTGACGAACCTGGTCGAGGGCCACCTCGCGGAGCCCGTCGAGGTCGAACGCACCGTCCGCCGCGCCCGCCGCCCCCGGGGGCAGTGACCGGGGCCGGGCGCCGGGCCGTGTGACACAATCCCCGGCTGTGACCATTCGCCTACTGCTCGCGGACGATCAGGAGATGGTCCGTCGCGGCATGCGGCGGATCCTCGAGAACCAGCCGGACATGGAAGTGGTCGGCGAAGCCGGGGACGGCATCGCCGCGGTGCGGGCGGCACGCGAACTCCGGCCCGACGTGGCGCTGGTGGACATCAGGATGCCGCGCATGGACGGTCTGGAGGTCGTCCGTCTGCTCGCCGGCCCCTCGGCGGAGCCGCCGGTCAGGGTCGTCGTCGTCACCACCTTCGACCTCGACGAATACGTGTACCCGGCGCTGCGCCACGGCGCCTCCGGATTCCTGCTCAAGCGCTCGGGCCCGACGCTGCTGGTCGAGGCGGTCCGGGCCGCGATGGCGGGCGACAGCCTGATCAGTCCGTCCGTCACGGTCCGACTGCTCAAGCACGTCACCGGCGGCCGTCCGGGCGGCCCGGCCAGGGTCGAGTCGCTCACCCGGCGGGAGGTGGAGATCGCCGGGAAGGTGGCCGAGGGCAGGACCAACGCCGACATCGCCGGCGAACTGTTCATCTCGGCCGGCACGGTGAAGACCCATGTGGCCAGCATCCAGCGGAAGTTGGGCGTCAAGAACCGGGTCGGCATCGCGGTGCGCGCGTTCGAGATGGGATACGCGACCGGTCGACTGGCGGACTGAGGTACTCCGCGATATCTGCCGAACGGCAGATGGCAGCGGGCCGCGGAACGGCGAGGCTGTCGACCGTGCCCAATTCCAGCCTCCCGGAGGAACCGGTGGTCCCGCGCGAGAAAGCCGCACCCGCCCCGTTCGCCCTCGTCCCTGCCCTCGCCCCTGCCCTCTCCGTCGCCGTGACGCGCGACGGCAGAGAGACGGATCGGGAGGGCTGACGGCGACCGGTTCGACGGGGAAGAAGACGACAATGCTCGAACTGATCGACATCACCAAGGTGTACAAGGGCGGCAAGCGCGCCGTCGACGGCATGACGATGCACCTGAACCCGGGCATGCTGGGCCTGTTGGGGCCCAACGGCGCCGGCAAGTCCTCGCTGATGCGGATCGTGTCCACGGTCACCAGGCCCACCAGCGGCCGGGTCCGGTACGAAGGGGTCGACGTGGTCGCCGACCCGGACCGGCTGCGCCGCGAACTCGGCTACCTGCCACAGGACTTCGGGGTCTACCCGAACCTGACCTCGCGGGAGTTCCTGTCCTACCTGGCGGCCGCCAAGGGCCTCTCCGCGCGCTCCGCCAAAGCCCGGATCGACGAGCTGATCCAGCTGGTGAACCTCACCGAGGCGGTCAAGCGCCCGCTCGGCAAGTACTCCGGAGGCATGCTCCGCCGGGTCGGCATCGCCCAGGCCCTGCTGGCCGACCCCAAGGTGATCGTGGTCGACGAGCCGACGGCCGGCCTCGACCCGGAGGAGCGGGTCCGCTTCCGCAACCTGCTCAGCGACCTCGCGGCCGACCGGGTGGTCATGCTCTCCACCCACATCGTCTCCGACGTCGAGTCGGTGGCCTCCGACATCGCCGTGGTCGCCCAGGGCCGCCTGGTGCGCCGCGGCGCACCCGACGAGCTGCTCCGGGAGATCGACGGGCAGGTCTGGGAGGTCGTGGTCGCCCCCGCCGAGGTGCCGGCCGTGCAGGCCCGGCACGTGGTCAGCCGCATGGTGCGGACCGCGCACGGGGTGCGGTTGCGGCTGCTCGCCCCCGTCCCGCCGAGCCCGGACGCGGTCCGGGTCCCGCCCGACCTGGAGGACGCCTACCTGGGCGTCATCCACGGGTCCGCCGGGCACGCCCCGGCCGAGCGGCAGGCGGTGCAGCGGTGAACGCGCGCGCGCTCGCCGGACTGGTGGCCGGGGACTTCCGCGACCGGGTGCGCCGGCCGGTGTACGCGGTGACCCTGCTGGCCGCGATCGGGCTCGGCTACCTGGCCGTCCCGAGCGTGGACAGCACCTGGGTGATCATGGACGTCGGCGGCGACCGAGGCATCTACAACAGCGCCTACGTCGGCGCGGTCACCTCCCTGGCCGGGGCGCTCTGGCTCACCTTCGGCGGCTTCTACGTGGTGCGCGGCGCCATCGCGCGGGACGGGACCAGCCGGGTCGGCCAGATCCTCGCGGCCACCCCGCTGCGGACGTCGGGCTACCTGTTCGCCAAGTTCCTGAGCAACCTGCTGGTGCTCGCCTCGATGACCGGCGTGCTCGCGGTCACCGCGCTGGTGATGCAGCTGGCCCGCGGTGAGGACCGCTCGGTCGACGTGATCGCCCTGGTCGAGCCGTTCGTACTGCTCTCGCTGCCGGTGATGGCGCTGATCGCCGCGGCCGCGATCCTGTTCGAGACGGTGCCGCCGTTGCGGGCGGGCTTCGGGAACGTGGTCTGGTTCGTGCTGGCCCTGGTGATCTCGATCGGCGGCCAGTCCGGCTCCGCGCCGTTCGGGGGCCTCGGTGTGCACCAGGTCGCGCGGTCGATGAGCGCGGCGTCGGAGAGCCGGCACCCACGGTCCGACGGGAGCGGGTTCAGCCTCGGCCTGACCCAGGTGGCCAAGCCGCTGGGCACCTTCCTCTGGGACGGCTTCGACCCGTCCGGCGGCTTCGTCCTCGGCCGGGTGGCGCTGGTCCTGCTGGCCTGTGCCGTCGCCCTGCTGCCGGCGCTCTGGTTCGGCCGGTTCGACCCGGCCCGCGCGGCCGGCCCGCTGCCCCGGGCGACGACGAGGGCGAAGGCGAAGGCGGAGAGGGCGGCTGACGGCGGGTCCGCCGCCTCGGCGGCCGACCCCTTCGGCACCGCCACCGGGTCGGAGCAGGCCCAGGCCGCCCCCTGGTCCACCGCCCCGGGCGAGCTCCCGCGGACGCGGCCGACGCGGGCCGGAGCCTTCGGGCGCCTGTTGGCCGGAGAGGTCCGGATCCTGCTGCAGGGCGTCTCGCCCTGGTGGTGGGCGGTGGCCGGCGTGCTCACCGCGGCCGGCTTCGCGCTGCCGATGGGCGCCGTGACCGGCATGCTGCTGCCCGGGGTGTGGCTGTGGCCGGTGCTGATCTGGTCGAGGCTGGGCAGTCAGCGGGTCGAGAACGGCCTGGAGGTGCTGCTGGGCGCCTACCCGGCGGCCCGGCGCCGGCTGCTGGCCGAATGGGCGTCCGGGCTGGTGCTCACCGCGGTGACGGGTGCCGCCCCGCTGGCGCGGATGCTGGTGGCGGGTGACGGCCCGGGGGTGGCCTGCTGGTTCGGGGGCGTGCTGTTCATCCCCTCGCTCGCCATGTCCTTGGGGGTGCTGGCCCGTACCCACCGGGTCTTCCAGGCGATCTACCTGCCGATCTGGTACGTCCTCGTCAACAACGTGGCGGCGCTGGATTTCATGGGAGCGGTCCGGGTGCACGGCGAGCCGGCCGGTCCCAGTCCGCTGCTGACCGTGGCGCTGTCCGCGGCGATGCTCGCGGTGGTGTTCCTGGTCGGGGCGGCCCGACGGAACGTCAAGGGATAGCCGGGGAACCGCCG
>NZ_JBHUAF010000482.1:0-5539 GCF_042789895.1 Kitasatospora sp. NPDC056783 | reverse complement strand
GTGGGAGGTGCCGAGGAGGGAGGTGCCGGTGGCGGCCAGGGCGTCCAGCGCCTCCGTACGCACCTTGGAGGGGCCCCCGCCGACCGGCCTCCGTCAGCCGGCGAGTTCCTCGCGCAGCACCCGGGCCGCGCCGACCAGGCTGTCCAGGGACGCCCGGGTCTCCGGCCAGCCGCGGGTCTTCAGCCCGCAGTCCGGGTTGACCCAGAGCCGCTCGGCCGGGATCGCGGCCAGGCCCGCGCGCAGCAGCGTGACCGCCTCCTCGGTGCTGGGCACGCGCGGGGAGTGGATGTCCCAGACACCCGGGCCCACCTCGCGCGGGTAGCCGGCCCCGGCGAGTTCACCGGCCACCTCCATGTGCGAGCGGGTCGCCTCCAAGGAGATGACGTCCGCGTCGAGCTCGTCGATCGCCGTCATGACGGCGCCGAACTCGGCGTAGCACATGTGGGTGTGGATCTGGGTGTCCGCCCGCACGCCCGAGGTGGCCAGCCGGAAGGCCTCGGTGGCCCAGTCCAGGTAGGCCGGGCGGGCGGCGGCGCGCAGCGGGAGGGTTTCGCGCAGGGCCGGCTCGTCGACCTGGATGACGGCCGCTCCCGCCGCCTCCAGGTCGGTGACTTCGTCGCGCAGGGCGAGGGCGACCTGCCGGGCGGTGTCGGCGGACGGCTGGTCGTCGCGCACGAAGGACCAGGCGAGCATGGTGACCGGGCCGGTGAGCATGCCCTTGACCGGGCGCCGGGTCAGGCCCTGCGCGTAGCCGAACCACTCGGTGGTCATCGGGTGCGGGCGGGAGATGTCGCCGGCCAGGACCGGCGGGCGGACGTAGCGGGTGCCGTAGGACTGGACCCAGCCGTGCCGGGTGGCCAGGTAGCCGGTGAGCTGCTCGGCGAAGTACTGGACCATGTCGTTGCGCTCGGGCTCGCCGTGCACCAGGACGTCCAGTCCGGTCTTCTCCTGGTAGGCGATGACCTCGCGGACCTCGGCCTCCATCCGTTCCCGGTAGGCTGCCGCGTCGATCCGTCCGGCCGTCAAGTCGGCGCGAGCGGTGCGCAGTTCGGTGGTCTGCGGGAAGGAGCCGATGGTGGTGGTCGGCAGCAGCGGCAGGCCGAGCCGGGCGTGCTGGGCCTCGGCGCGCCGCGGGTAGGGCTGGGCGCGGCGGGCGTCGTCGGCCGTGACGGCGGCGGCCCGGGCGCGCACCGCCGGGTCGCGGGTGATCGGGGAGTTGGCGCGGGAGGCGAGGTCGGCGCGGTTGGCGGCGAGCTCGGCCGTGACGGCGCCGGTGCCCTCGCGCAGGGCCCGGGAGAGCAGGGCGGCCTCGCGTGCCTTCTGCTTGGCGAAGGCCAGCCAGCGGGCGATCTGCGGGTCGATGTCGCGCTCGGCGGCGGCGTCGATCGGCACGTGCAGCAGCGAGCAGGACGGCGCCACGTCGACGGTGTCCGCGAGGCCCAGCAGGGTGGCCAGGGTCGCGAGGGACTTCTCCAGGTCGTTGATCCAGACGTTGCGTCCGTCGATCACCCCCGCCACCAGCCGCTTGCCGGGCAGCCCGCCCGCCGCGGCGAGGTCTTCCAGGTTCGCCGCGGCGGGGCCGGTGAAGTCCAGCGCCAGGCCCTCGACCGGGGACTTGGCCAGCACCGTCAGCGCCTCGCCGAGCCGGTCGAAGTAGCTCGCGACCAGCAGCTTGGGCCGCCCGGTGAGGGCGCCCAGCTCACGGTAGGCGCGGGCGGCGGCGTTCAGCTCCGCCGGGGCGCGGTCCTGCACCAGCGCGGGCTCGTCCAACTGCGTCCACTCGGCGCCGGCGTCCTTCAGCGCCGCGAGCAGTTCCGCGTAGACCGGCAGCAGCCGGTCCAGCAGGGTGATCGGCTGGAAGTCGGCCGCCACCCCGGGGGCCGGCTTGGCCAGCAGCAGGTAGGTCACCGGGCCGACCAGCACCGGCCGGGCGGTGTGGCCGAGCGCGAGGGCCTCCGCGAACTCCGCGACCGCCTTGGCCGGGTTCGCGACGAACACCGTGTCCGGGCCCAACTCCGGCACCAGGTAGTGGTAGTTGGTGTCGAACCACTTGGTCATCTCCAGCGGGGCGACGTCCTGGTTGCCGCGCGCCATCGCGAAGTACCCGTCCAGCGGGTCGGCGTCGACCGCCTCCCGGTGCCGCGCGGGGATCGCGCCGACCGCCACGGTGGTGTCCAGCACGTGGTCGTAGAGCGAGAAGTCCCCGGTCGGCACCTCCGCCACCCCCGCCTCGGCGAGCTGCGCCCAGTTCGTCCGGCGCAGCTCGGCGGCGGCCGCCAGCAGCGCCCCGGCCGTGACCGCGCCCTTCCAGTACCCCTCGATCGCCTTCTTCAGTTCCCGGTCACGACCCTGCCGGGGGTAGCCGTACACGGTGGCCGTGGACGCCATGGCTGTGGACTGCGCTGTCAAGGGACTCTCCTTCGCGAGCCTGAATCCTCAAGTGCCCGGTGACGGCACGAGGACGCGAAGGGATGACGAACCCGGCGGCGGCCGTCACGAGAACGTACGGGCCTGATCCGCCTGGTATGGTCGCCGACCCGCCCACGAGGTCACCGGATGGCCGCGCGCGAACGGTCGCGCACGGGCAGTGGCAGGTCTTCGGACTCGCGGGCACGTCCACCCCGTGAAAGGCGGACACCTACTGGCCGTCGCTTCCCAGACCCGTCCCGGGTCCAGTGCGTATGACGGCGGTCGTTCCCACTCACCGCTGCGGGGCAGTCCCGGACTGGCCAGTCGAAAGGCGTCACCGGGTTCCCTCTTGCGACGCCCCGCCTGGCGGACGGGGCGAACCAGCTGCGCCGCCAGCCTAGGGGCAGAACGCCTCCTCCGGGGCGGAAATCTCGAAAGGCGTCCGCGTGGTGAGACGTCGCGGCCGCGAGCGGCTACCCGAGCGGCTGGTCGGCCTCGCCCTCCGGGTCCAGCTCCGGCACCGGGTGGGGCTTGCCCTCCGAGTCGACGGCCACGAAGACCAGCTGCGCCGTCGCGACCCTGGTGACGGGCCCGGCGAGGTTCCACCGCTCCGAGGTCACCACCACCGACACGTCCATCGACGTCCGCCCGGCGCGGCCGACCCGGGCGCGAACGGTGAGGAGGTCCCCCGCCTTGACGGGCGCCAGGAACGACATCTCCCGGACCGAGACGGTGACCGCGGGAACGCCGGCGTGCCGGCCCGCGGCGGCGGCGGCCGCGTCGTCGATCAGCTTCATCATCACGCCACCGTGCACCGTCCCGTAGAGGTTGGTGTCGTGGTCGCTCATGATGTGGGCGAGGGTGACCGCCGAGTCGGCCGGGGTGCGGGAGAGGACGGAGGGACTGGTCACAGCGACGGCCCGCCCGTCCTGGCGTCGCGGGAATCGTGGTCGGCGTTCCGCTGCACGGAACTCTCCTTCATGAGGTCGCGCGCCCCGGGCATGCGAAGGGGCGGGGAGCCGTCCGTATACGGCCCACCCGCACCGCCGGCCCGCCTCGGGGTCGTGGTGGGACCGCGGGCCACCACGGCACGCGGGCAGCGGCAGGTCTTCGGACTCGCGGGCACGCCCTCCCCGGTCCGGAACCAGGGGTGGACGCCTACCGGCCGTCGCGTCCCGGCTCCGTTGCCGGGCCCTGCGCACAGGACGGCGGTCGCTCCCGCTCACCGCTGCGGGGCGGTCCCGGACTGGCCAGTTGAAAGGCGTCACCGGGTTCCCTCGTGACAACGCCCCGCCTGGCGGGCGGGGCGAACCAGCTGCCCCGCCAGCTTACGTCCATCCGCGCAGCTCACGGCCACCGCCCACCTCTTCGGTCGGTCCACGCACGACCCCCGGGCCGGTACGCCGGGAAGAACGGCAGAATGTGCCGCATGCGGCACATCTACGTCATCGGCATCGGCGCGGGCGACCCCGACCACCTCACCCTGCAAGCGGTCAAGGCGCTCGGTCGCACCGATGTCTTCTTCATCCTCGACAAGAGCGAGGAACGACAGGACCTGATCCGGCTGCGCCGCCGGATGCTGGCCGACCACGGCCGGACGGGGCACCGCGTGGTCGAGGTGCCGGACGCGGAGCGGGACCGCACCACCCCCGCGTACGCGGCCGCCGTGGACGACTGGCGGGTGCGCCGCGCCGATCTGGTCGAGCGGCTGATCGCCGAGCACCTCGGCCCGGACGAGCGCGGCGCGTTCCTGGTCTGGGGCGATCCGGCCCTCTACGACAGCGTCATCGCGGTGGTGGAGGACGTGTCGACCCGCGGCGGGGCGCCGTTCGAGTACGAGGTGATCCCGGGCATCAGCAGCGTCTCCGCACTCGCCGCCCGGCACCGCACCACGCTGACCAGGGTCGGCCGCCCGGTGCAGATCACCACCGGGCGCCGCCTGGCCGAGGGGTTCCCCGAGGGGGTGGACGACGTGGTGGTGATGCTCGACGGCCGGGCCGCCTTCACCGAGATCGACCCCCGGGGGCTGGACATCCACTACGGCGCCTACCTCGGCACCCCCGACGAGGTGCTGGTCTCCGGGCCGCTCGCCGAGGCCGCCCCCCGGATCCGCGAGCTGCGCGAGCGGGCCCGCGAGCGCAAGGGCTGGATCATGGACACCTACCTGCTCCGGCGCTCGGAGGACTGACCGGGCGCGTCGCGCCGCGCCGGACGACGACGTCCGGCGCGACGACGGACCGGCGATCCTCCGCGCCCTGCGGGGGATATCCCCACCGTCCTCGCACCCGCTGCCCGGTTAGTCCGGTGGATCTTGAAAGGGAAGGCTGAAGGCATCCGGAAACTCCGGTTCCAAGGAGGATGTCTGATGTTCAGTCGGAACCCCGTTCGCCGTCGCGCGGCCCGCTTCGCGGCCGTCTCCGTGCTCGCCGCAGGACTCACCGCCGCGACGGTGGGCAGTGCCGGGGCGATCGTCAACGGGACGGACGCCGAGCGGCGCTACCCGTTCATGGCCTCGGTCCCGGTGTCGGCCCCGGGCCTGGACGACGGCGTCTGCGGCGCCTCGTTGATCGACCGCCAGTGGGTGCTGACGGCGGCCCACTGCGTCGACCCGAACCTGGTCACGCCCGGCGGCACCGTCCGGATCGGCAGCTCCGAACGCAAGTCCGGCGGCACCGTCCGCGCCATCGCCGCCACGTTCACCCACCCCGGCTACCGACAGGGAGGGGGCGCCGGGCCGAACCTGGACGACGTCGCGCTGATCCGCCTTGACCGCCCGGTGAAGGAACAGCCGGTTCCCATCGCCGAGCGGCCCGGCGCCCCCGGCACCCCGACCCGGCTGCTCGGCTTCGGCACCGTCGTCGACACCGGTGATCTCGGCGGTCTGCGGTTCCCCGATCACCTCCAGCAGCTCGACACCCGCCGGGCGGCCGAATCCGAGTGCGACCCGGGCTACGCCGGCCCCACCAGGCTGTGCACCGTCAGCCGGGTCCCGCGGGCGATGGCCTGTTTCGGCGACTCCGGCGGGCCGCAGATCCAGCGCGGCCGGGGCGGGCGGTGGGAGCTCATCGGCGTCACATCCGGCCCCGGCGTCGGCGGACACGTCCCGTGCGCCTCCGGCCCCGGCCTCTAC
>NZ_JBHUAF010000481.1:0-5551 GCF_042789895.1 Kitasatospora sp. NPDC056783 | reverse complement strand
CGGCCTAACACCCCCACCCCCCCCCGCGGGCCCCCGTCCCCCGCGTGTGACAGACCGGCTCCACACTTAAAGCGCGCCGTTTCGCACGTGGGGTTGTTGGCGCGGGGGGGGCCCCCCCCAACACCCACGTCTATTCTCAGTGGTCGTAGCTCATGGCGAGCCCCCTTTCTTTTCGACGGACAGAGGGATCACGGGAAGACGGATTTTGCGACCCCGAAAACTGGGATCACCTCACGGCGTCAGTCGACAGACAGCCGACGCCACCCGCTCCCGTGAAGTCGGGACCTTCACCTACCGAAAGGCAAGGCTGAAGAAATGACCACGCCAGACATCACCGGTGGGTCTGGACGGCGGCCGGAATCACTTACGCAAACAGAGAATCCAGCGGCTCCACGTGGAGGTCGGGCCGCGTCCATCGATTTTCAAGATCGTCGGACAGGTGAAGCGTGGTGACGAGCCCATCGCGTTGATACCGCCGAAATCGGCTTCCTTTTCTTTTGCCTGTCCCGGCCGGCTACCCGGCCGAGGAAGATCAGTACGTGATCAATTTAATTGGCTGACGTTCCGCCAGTCAAGCGTGGATGATCTTGCCCGGCCCTGCCAAATGTCAAAAACGTATCCCCCGGATTGCCTGGGATTGCCAGAACGTTTCCGTATCCATGTGGCCGCAACAAAACTCCCCCCATTCGCCATGAAGCACCTGAAACGGCTGAGGTGATCATCACATCTTCCGGCAGCCCGCCCGACAGGTCAGTACAACTACTCCAGCGCCGTTTCGTGATCTATCCAGTGAGTTCGCTGGCGGTCCATCGTCGGTAGTGGCTGCGTCGGGCTGTCGTCTGGTGCCCTCTGCGCCAGTTGGACCAGTGCAGCACCCTGGTCGCAACCCGGATCGCCGGGCGGTTCAGGCGAGTCGAGCCTCGGGCTGTGGCCCGCTCCTACCTGCTCGGGCTGCTGTCGGACGGGCAGGTAGGCCGGACACGTTGTTCCGCTCGCCAACGGCCTGCGCACGCCCAAGCCGCCGACTCCGGGCACACGGTGAGCCGGCCGGAGTCTGCGTCGAATCCGATCGCGGCGACGTGCCCGGCCAGCTCCGGGGCGATGGCCGCCCATCGCTCGCGCAGCGTCGCGCCAGCGGCCGGGAGCTCCCACACGCGTCGGAGTTCTCCAGGAAGGGGAAGTGCGAGCTCGCCACGCTCCTCGCTCCTGGTCGCGGACCGGCCCGGTCGACCACCGACCGGTGCAGGGACCGCCCGACGAAGCTTCATCGCTCTGTAGCGAGCGGCCGGCCCCTGCCGACTGGAGCGGCAGCGCGGCCCTCGGCGTCCCGTCTTCCTCGTCTCGCACGAACTCGTCTCGCACGAACTCGTCCTGCGCGAGGGGCCGTTGTTCACCTCCGCGCTCGAGCTCCCGGTGCCGTGCCCGGTGCGGCTGGGAGAGTGGGCCCCGGGCCGGGAGACCGCGCCCGCACCGCTCGTGCTCCTGGTGCTCCTGCTGTGCGGGGTCGGCGGGCGGCTCACCATCGGCGGCGCCCGCCCTGCCGGGCACCCCGGGGCGGGGACCAGGAGTTGACACCCGGCAAGGAACACCGTGACGGCAAAGGACCTCGTGATGACAGCGGAGTTCCTGGAGCGGTCCGTCCGCATCGCCTACGCGGACGACACCGGCCACAAGGGACAGACGTGACCACCGTTCCGTTCGACGACCGTGACGGTGTGATCCGGCCGGGCGGGCGTTCGCGCCGTGTCGCGCCGCCCGCCCGCGCGTCCTCCGGGCCGCGGCTCAACCGGGGGGCCGGCCGAGGACGTAGCAGCGCAGGTCGATGTCCTCGGGCAGGGCGGGCGCGCCGCCGGGAAGGGCGACGGCGCCGACCGCGACGACGAACGTCCGGGTCACGGCGTCGCTGCCCTTCTTGGTCCGGGGGGATTGGAAGAGCAGGTAGCGGGCCAGCAGGTAGTGCCCGGTGGTGAGGCGGGGGTCGGCCAGGAGGTCGAGGGCGGCGCGGTGCAGGGCGGCGCCGTCCCGGGGGGTGGGGGTGGCGGCGTAGAGGGGGCTGGCGACGCGTTCGAGCCGGGAGGTGTCCAGGCCCCGGGCCGCGTAGCGCGCGACGAGTTCGGCATCGGTGCGGCGGGCGGCTTCGCCCCGCAGGAGGCGGTTGCCGTCGATCCGCCGTCCGTCCGGCAGGAGCACCCGGTTCTGGAGGACGTCGCCCTGGACCCCCTCCGTGGCGAATCGCCGCTCGGCCAGGCGGCCGTAGCGCAGCATGGCCTCCCAGGCCGGGGTCGCCAGGCCCGCGGTGTAGGTGCGCGTGGCCTGGTCCCACCGGGCGCCCTCGCGCAGGCGGCCGACGTCGCCGAGGCGGTCGTAGTTGGTGTCGCCCTCCCGGATCGGGGTGCGGAAGCGTTCCGGGTCGAAGGGGAAGCCGTTGGGGGGAGGCGGGCCCATCGCGACGGCGAGACGGTAGCGCCAGTCGATCAGGCGGGCGTGGACGGCGGCCAGCGCGGCCACCCGGGCCGGCACGTCCGCGGCGGTGTGCCACAGCCGGGCCAGCAGGCCGGCCGCTTCGGTGGCGGCCTCGGCCTGTTCGCCGGCGAAGGCACGGGCCTTGGCCTGCCGGGCGGGGTCGGCGAAGCGCAGGGCGAGCGGGCTGGTGGGGAAGTCACCAGGGGTGATCGGTGCCGTGGGCATGGGCCTCATCTCCTGGTCGCTCGGCTTGCCACCGGGCGGCGGAGAGCCCAACCCGCGCCCGGTGGTGGCCAGTTCATCGTGCCATTCACGCCCGAACTCCGATGGTCCGTCAACGTGCGGGAGGGAAACGACATCGGTGGCGCGGGTGAGGAGCGGGCGAGGAACGGCGGGCCGGCCGGCACCGGTGGGCAGGACCACGGTCCTGGTCAGGGGCGGCTCCCGGAGCCTGCTCCCGGGCGCGGTTCGTCCTGGGTGCGGACGAACTCCCCCGCCCCCGAATGGTCCTCTTGATCGAGGCCGGGAATCACCGGCGTCAATCATCGGAGGGGACCTCTCGTGTACGAGCACGCACCGCACAACCGCTTCCCGCTCTCCCGCCGGGGCAGCCGGCACCGGGCGATGGCGGTCGTGACCGCCGTGGCCGCCGGGGTCATGACGGCCGGGGCGCTGGCACCGACGGCGGCGTTCGCGGGTGGCAAGCCGCAGCCGGACAGTGTCCAGTCGAGCCTGAACGCGCTGGTGAAGGACGACGGCCTGCCCGCCGCGCTGGCCTCCGTCCAGGGCCGCGACGGCCGCACCCGCACCTACACCGCCGGCGTCGGCGATGTCGCCACCGGGGCCAAGGTCCCCGTGGACGGGCAGGTTCGGATCGGCAGCAACACCAAGCCCTTCACCGCCGTCGTGGTGCTCCAGCTCGTCGCCGAAGGGAAGGTGGGCCTGGACTCCCCCGTCGACACCTACCTCCCCGGTCTGCTGCGCGGCGACGGCATCGACGGGCGCAACATCACCGTCCGTCAGCTGCTCCAGCACACCAGCGGCCTGCCCGACTACGTGGACAAGGGCGCGATCCTCGCCGACCCGACGCGGTACTACGAACCGCGTGAACTGCTCGACGCGGCCCTCACCCAGAAGGCCCGCTTCGCCCCGGGCACGCGCTGGTCGTACAGCAACACCAACTACCTGATGGCGGGCCTGATCATCCAGAAGGTCACCGGACGGCCGCTCGGCGAGGAGGTCAACCGGCGCATCGTCGACCGCATCGGCCTGCGCCACACCTACTTCCCCACCCCCGGGGACACGAGCATCCGCGAGGCCCACCCCAAGGGCTACAACCGGGACGCCGACGGCTCCCTGCGCGACTACACCGAACTGGACCCGTCCTGGGGCTGGGCGGCGGGCGCCGCCGTCTCCACCACCAGCGACATCAACCGCTTCTACGCGGCGCTGCTCGGCGGTCGCCTCATCCCGGCGGCCCAGCTCGCCGAGATGCGCACCACCGTCCCCGCCGACGAGGTGACTCCGGGCTTCCGCTACGGGCTGGGCCTGGCGAGCCGGCCGCTGTCGTGCGGCGGCGTGTACTGGGGCCACGGCGGGACCATTCCGGGCTACTACACCGCCGGGGGCGCCACCGACGACGGCCGCGCCACCAGCATCGCGGTGACCGCTATCCCGGGTGACGCCGCCGAGAAGCACGTGGCGGCCGCGGTGGACTCCGCCCTGTGCCGCTGACCCTCCCCGATCGGCGCTGAGCGTCCGCGCCGGTACGACCGGCGGGTTCCGTGCGCACCCGCGCGCGGAACCCGCCCTTCCCCACCGATTCCCCACTCCAGCAGAGGAGTTCCTCCGTGAACGAGCACGTACAGCACCACCGCACCCGCCGGCCCCTCCGTGGCCGGCGCGGGTTGGCGGCGGCCGTGGCCACGGTGGCCGCCGGCGTCGTGGCGGCCACGGCTCTGGCACCGACCGCGGCGTTCGCGGGCGGCAAGCCGCAGCCGGACAGCGTCCAGTCGAGCCTGAACGCGCTGGTGAAGGACGACGGCCTGCCCGCCGCCCTGGCCTCCGTCAAGGGCCGCGACGGCCGCACCCGCACCTACACCGCCGGCGTCGGCGACCTCACCACCGGGGCCAAGGTCCCCATGGACGGACAGATACGCGCCGGCAGTAACACCAAGACCTTCACCGCCGTCGTCGTCCTCCAGCTCGTCGCCGAGGGAAAGATCGGCCTCGACGCGTCCGTCGACACCTACCTGCCCGGCCTGCTGCGCGGCGACGGCATCGACGGACGCCACATCACCGTCCGTCAGCTGCTCCAGCAGACCAGCGGCCTGCCCGACTACATGAACGCCCCCGAGTTCTCGGACTTCGTCCCGATCCAGTACCGCTACTTCGAGCCCCGCGACCTCCTCGACGGCGCCCTCGCCCAGAAGGCCCTCTTCCCCGCGGGGACCGACTGGGCGTACAGCAACACCAACTACGTCGTCGCCGGCCTGATCATCCAGAAGGTCACCGGACGGCCCGTCGGCGAGGAGATCACCAAGCGTGTCATCGACCGCATCGGGCTGCGCCGCACCTACTTCCCCGCCCCCGGGGACACCCGCATCCACGAGGCCCACCCCAAGGGCTACCTCCGCAACTCGCTGGACGGGCCTCTGATCGACTACACCGAGATGGACTCCTCGATGGCCTGGGCGTCGGGGGCGGTGGTCTCCACCAACACCGATCTCAACACGTTCTTCACCGCGATCCTCGACGGCCGGCTCCTGCCCGCGGCGCAGCTCGCCGAGATGCGCACCACCGTCCCCGCCGAGTTCCTGGGCCCGGGGGTCCGCTACGGGCTGGGCCTGCAGAGCAAGCCCCTCTCCTGTGGCGGCCTCCTCTGGGGCCACGGCGGGACCACCCCGGGCTACCGTTCCCGCGACGGGGTCACCGAGGACGGTCGCGCCGCCACCATCACGGTCACCTCCGTCCCGGAAGCGGTCGGCGCGCAGCACATGGCGGATGCCCTGGACACAGCCCTCTGCCGCTGACCCGCCCCTCGGCACGCACAACGGGCGGACGGCCTCGCGGCCTCCCTGGAGAAGGG
>NZ_JBHUAF010000480.1:0-5568 GCF_042789895.1 Kitasatospora sp. NPDC056783 | reverse complement strand
GGTGGTGGGGGACGGCGAGCCGGCTGGTGTGCCGCTCGGACCCGCGGGGCCCGGTCAGACCCGTTCGAGCCGGCGGACGTGGGCCGGCAGCTGGGCGTGACGGTCCGGCAGACCGAGCTGCTGGAGGCGGTCGAGGACGCTGAACGGCTGGTAGCCCAGCCCGGAGATGTTGTGCATGATCTTGTAGCAGAGCCGCTCGTTGCGCCCGTGGCGGCTCAGGATGTAGGTGGAGCGGGCGAAGCGGAGCTTGGTGGCGGTGTCCGTGAACATGTCGGCGAAGCGGTGGCTGAACTCGGAGATCGTCCGGACCTCCGCCCGGCGCTTGGTGCCGTAGGTCCTCAGGGCCCGGTCGACGCGGGCGGAGTCGGTGTGGTCGACCCCGTCGAGCAGTCCTGTCAGCGCGGCGGAGTCGGCGATGGCGGCGTTCATGCCCTGACCGGCCATCGGGTGGACCGCGTGGGCGGCGTCCCCGACCAGCGGCGCGCCGGCGCGGTGGAACTCGGGGCTGATGAACCGGCGGGCGGAGAGCACCCGGGAGGTCTCCAGGCCGCGGCGGGCGGAGTCGTGGACGGGCTCCAGCGCCGGGCAGTCCGCGATCACGCCGTCGAGCCAGGCGGGCAGGCCCTGCTTGCCGACGCGGTTGACGAAGCCGCGCGGGACCTGGAGGTAGAGCCGGCCGCCGTCGTGCGGCATCGGGTACATGACGCGCATGCCGGCCGGGGTGACGAAGGTGGTGGCCTGGGTCGCCAGGTGGGGCTCGTCGGTCAGGTCGATCGCGACCACCTGGTGGTCGTAGGGGGTCGTGTCGACGGTGATGTTGAGCTGGCCGCGCAGCTTGGAGGCGTGTCCGTCGCCGATCACCACGAGCGGTGCGTGGATCTCCTCGCGCCCGGTTCCCTGCCGGACGTTCACACCGTTCACCCGGCCGTCGGCGTCGCGGGTCAGCGATTCCACGGTGACCCGCCGGCGGAACTCGACGGCGTCCGGCAGGATGCCCACGAAGTTGTCGAGGATTCCCTTGTAGGTGTGGGTCATGCAGTGGTTGTAGTCGCCCGGGAGCCAGCGGTACTCCATGGCGCACAATTCCTCGCCGGTGGCGGTGGCGCAGGACAGCCGGTCGATGGCGCGGGCGCCGGCGTCGCGGAGCGGCTGCAGCGCGCCGAGGCCGTCGAGGATGCCGAGGGAACCGGGCTGAAGTAGTTCGCCCTTGAACGTTTCAACGGTGTCATGGAGTTTGTCCAGGAGCAGGACGCTCTTCCCCTGTCGCCCGAACATGATGGCCGCGGCGATTCCCCCGGCCCCGGCCCCGCAAATAATCACGTCGTACGTGTGCATAGTCCTGGACATGCGGCGAACAATAGCGCGCGGCCTGTCTGATGGGTAGACAGGAGATCTTCAAATCACGTTCCGGTATGACACCGCTACGCAGCGGCGCGGGGCGCGACCCTTCCGTGGACAAGTGTTTGACATGGCGCCAGCGCCGCCGATAATCTCCGATCACATGGTGATGGATCTCGATTGGATTCCTCACCGCTTCGGGGTTCGGCAAGGTCGAGGACCTTGCTGATGTATGGACGACGGGGGATGTTAAGCGAAAGGCCGTGTCCGCTTTCCGGACGCGTGCCGACTCTTCTGGCTAACTGTTCGAAAGCCATCCGGAGGGAATTTCCTTCGGATTCTTCGGCAGTTCGGCCGGTTTTTCCTCTGGTTTCGTCTTCCCGTTCGTCATGCCACCACTTGCATTCCACTGAACTTTCATCGTGACCCGCAGGAACCGGGCAGATGGATTGGGATAGATATGCAGAAGTTGTCTTTTCCTGAACTCTCGGGGCGAGTTTCCATCGAAGACGGTCTCCTTTCCTACGGGGCCTCCGAGGAAGCGTCGAGCCGCAACCGCGTCGCCTACCTCGCCGACCTGGTGCTCCAGCGCCTGCGCGGCGACTGGACGGACGGCGACCGGCTCGCCGAGGTGTGCAGCTACGCGCTGGTGACCCCGGGCAAGTACTTCCGTCCGATCCTGCTGCTGGAGAGCGCGGCCGCCGTCGGCGGTGACCTGCACCAGGTGATGCCCGCCGCGGCCGGCACCGAAGGCGCGCACCTGGCCAGCCTGATCCACGACGACATCATCGACGGCGACGAGTTCCGCCGGGGAATGCCCGCCGTCCACGCCAAATACAGCCAGGCCGACGCCATCGTCGGCGGCGACGCGCTGATCTTCTACCTCTTCGCGGCCCTCGCCACCTGCGCCGCCAACGGCGTCGAGGCGAACCGGATCGTGCGGGCCATGGCCAAGGCGGCCCAGGCCGGAGCCGACCTGTGCGCGGGCCAGATGATGGAGGAGGAGATCCGGCTCAAGGGCGACATGCGGATCAACTCGTACCTGCGCATGATCGAGAACAAGACCGCGGCGCTCTTCCGGGCCTCCTGCGACATCGGCGCCACCCTCGGCGGCGGCACCCCGGAGCAGTCGGACGCGCTCGGCCGCTACGGGACCTACCTCGGCGTCGCCTTCCAGATCTGGGACGACCTGCTGCCGTACATCGCCACCTCCGAGGAGGCCGGCAAGTCGAGCAGCAGCGACCTGGCGAACCGTCGGCTCACCCTGCCCATCCTGCTCTGCCGCGCCGAGGCCGGTCCCGAACTCGCCGCCGAGCTCGACGAGCTGATGAACGGTGAGGGCGACCTGGAGGAGCGTCACCGCCGCCTGCTCGCCCTGCTGACCGAGCACGGGGCCATCGACCGCGCCGCGCAGGAGGCCCGGAAGTTCGCGGCCGACGCCATCGACACGCTCGCCGGCCTGCCGGACAGTCAGAGCAAGCGCAGCCTGGAGTACTTCGCCAAGACGGCGGTCAGCCGGTGCCGGTAGTCCGCCCCACCATCCGCACCACGCTCTTCGCGCACCTGGAGACGTGGCGGCCGTACACCGCGTTCTACGTCGGCCTGGTCGGTCTGGCCGGAGCGCTGCTGGCGAGCCCCGACCCCTCGGCGGCGCGGTGCCTCGCGGCCTGGGCGATCCCGACCCTCGGCTGGCTCGGCGGACTCTACGGCGGCGACTACTTCGACCGGGAGCTGGACGCCAAGGCCAAGCCGCAGCGCCCGATCCCGTCCGGCCGGATGTCCGCGACGACCGCGCTGTGCTGCTTCCTGTCCTGCAGCGCGGCCGGCGGACTGCTCTCGCTGGCGCTCAACTGGCGGACCGTGCTGCTGGTGTTCGGCGCGTTCGCGGCCGGGGTCGCCTACAGCAAGGTGTTCAAGGCCCGCGGACTGAGCGGCAACATCGTGCGCGGCAGCATGACCGCGCTGGCCTTCCTCTACGGCTCCATGATGGTCGGCGACTACCCGCCGGCGCGGCTGCTGCCGGTCGCCCTGGTCTTCTGGCTGCACGACGCGGCCTCCAACCTCGTCGGCGCCGTCCGGGACATCGACGGCGACCGCGAGGGCGGCTACCGCACCTTCGCGGTCGACCGCGGGGCCACCCGCGCCGCGGGCACGGCCGCGCTGCTGCTGGCCGGGGCGTACGCGCTGGCCGCGAGCGCGCCCGCGATCCTCGGCCGGCCCTGGCAGACCGGCTACGTGCTCGCCCTGCTGGTCGCGGCCGCGAGCGCCGCCGCCGCGGTCGGTCCGCTGCTGCGCCCGCACGGGGAGACCCGCCCGCAGGCCTACCGCGCCCACGCGGTGCTGGTGATGACCCGCATCGTGCTGGCCGGCTCCTTCGCCGTCTGGACGCCGGGCCCGGCCCTGGGCGTGCCACTGACCGTGGCCGCCGTCGGCGCGACCTGGTTCAGCCAGCGACAGCTCCGGGAGCGCCACGAGTTCGGCGACCGCTCCGCCACCCCGGCGCCGGGCGACGAGGCCGTGACGCCGGACGACGAGGCCGTGACGCCGGAGCGGGTCCGCGACTTCGTCCGGGGCCAACTGGCCCTGCTGGGCGGCGAACCGCGGCTGCTCGCCGGGCTGTCCGCGTGGGAGCGCCGGATCGACATCCGGCTCAGCGCGCCGGACACCCGCGTCCTGCTGCTCAGCGAGGGCGGCGAGGTCCGCCTGCTGGACGAGGAGGGCGACGCGCCGCGGCAGGACGTCCCGCTGGTGACCATCACCACCACGGGCGCGGTGTTCCGCGACATCTTCCTGCTCGGCCGGACGAACCCGCGGCGCGCCTACCTCTCCCGGCGGCTGACCATGGACGCCCCGCCCGCCGACATGATCCGCCTGAACCAGCTGTTCAACAGCTTCCGTCGGCTCTCGGCGCCCCCCACGGCCGCCGACGCCGAGGCGGCGCGGCCGGCCCCCGTGGCGACCGCCCGCGCCGAGGAGCGGGAACGGGCGAGCGCCGACGCGGTGGACGCCGGGCCCGAACTGCCGGGCACCGTGGTGATCAGCGACACGACGCTGCGCGACGGCGAGCAGATGCCGGGCGTGGTGTTCACCCCCGCCCACAAGCGCGAACTCGCCCGCCGCCTGGGCGCGTTGGGAATCCCGCTGATCGAGGCCGGGTTCCCGGCCGTCTCCACCGAGGAGGCCGCGGCCATCCGCGGCATCGTCGACGCGGGCGGCGACGCGCTGATCCAGGTGATCGCCCGGCCGCTGGACCGCGACGTGGACGCCGCGATCGAGACCGGTGCGCACAGCATCGCGATCTTCATCGGCACCTCCGAGAGCCATCTGACCAACAAGCTGCGGATGAGCCTGGACGAGGTGCTGACCGGCGTGGACCGGGCCGTCCGGCGCGCCAAGCGCGCGGGGCGCCAGGTCGTCTTCGCGGCCGAGGACGCCACCCGTACCGATCCCGAGGTGCTGATCCGGGTCGGCCTGGCCGCCGCCGACGCCGGCGCGGACTCGTTCGGCCTCGCCGACACCGTGGGCATCGCGCACCCGGCCTCGATGGCGGCGATGGTCCGCGCGGTCGGCGTCGGCTGCCCGCTGCCGCTCGCGGTGCACTGCCACAACGACCTCGGCCTGGCCACCGCGAACTCCCTCGCGGGCCTCGCGGCAGGGGCCTCCGGAGTGCAGTGCAGCGTCCTGGGCATCGGCGAACGGGCCGGCAACGCGCCGCTGGAGCAGGTCGTCATGGCCCTCGGCGCCGCGCTCGGCCACGACACCGGGCTCGACCTCGGCGAGCTCCAGTCGCTGGCCGAGTACGTCGCCGAGCTCATCCGGGTGCGGGTGCCGCCGTACCAGCCGGTGGTGGGGGCCAACGCGTTCACCCACGAGAGCGGGCTCCACCTGGACGGCATCTCCCAGGACCCGAGCACCTACGAGCCCTACCGGCCCGAACTGCTCGGCCGGAGCAGGCGGATCGTGCTGGGCAAGCACTCCGGCGTGTCCGCGGTGCGCACGGTGGCCGACTCGATCGGCCTCGCCCTCGACACCGACCAGGCCCGCGCGACGCTGGCCGCGATCAAGCGGGCGGCGAGCAGCGGCGAGCTGGACCGGGAGGCCGACGCGGTCCAGACGATCCGCCGCTACGCCCCCGCCGCCGCGTCCCGCTTCCCGCTCGACACCCCTGTGCCCCGGGGGCGATGACGGCCCACCGGCACCACGCGGCGGACGCGTCCCCCTCTCCCCGGG
>NZ_JBHUAF010000479.1:0-5572 GCF_042789895.1 Kitasatospora sp. NPDC056783 | reverse complement strand
GGACGGCGCAGTGCCGTCCGGGGCCGCCGGGGCCTCGCGGGATCAGACCTTGAGGTACTTGCGCAGCGTGAAGAACGCCGCGACGCCGGCCATTCCCATGCCCACCACGATCAGCAGCGGTATCACCGCGAGCACCGAGCCGAGCCCGATGAAGTGGATGAACTGCACCCGGTCGGCCAGCCAGTTCTGGACGAAGAAGTGCCCGCCGACCAGCAGCCCGGAGGCCATCACCGCGCCGAGCAGCGCAGAGAAGGCCGCCTCGGCGATGAAGGGCATCTGGACGTAGAAGTTCGAGGCGCCGACCAGGCGCATGATGCCGGTTTCGCGCCGTCGGCTGTACGCCGACACCCGCACGGTGTTGACGATCAGCAGCAGGGCGACGAAGAGCATCAGCACCATGATCACGAAGGCCGCCGTCTGGAGGCCGTTGAGCAGGCCGAACAGGTTCTCCAGGATCTTCCGCTGGTCCTCGACCGACTTGACGCCGGGCTTGCCGGCGAAGGCGCTCTGGATCACGTCGTACTTGGTCGGGTCGTTGAGCTTGACCCGCCAGGACTGCGGCATCGCGTCCGGGCCCAGGACGGAGATGAGCGGGTTGTCCGGGTTCATCTCCTTCCAGTGCTTGTACGCCTCGGCGGAGCTCTCGTAGGTCGAGGACTGGACCACCGAAGTCATCTTGTCCAGCTGGTCCTTGATGTCCTGGACCTGCTGGTCGGTGGCCGCGCCCTTGTCGCACTGGGGCGAGTTGCGGGCGTCCGCCTTGGTGCAGAAGTAGATGCTCACCTCGACCTTGTCGTACCAGTACCCCTTCATGGAGTTCACCTGGTCGCGGACCAGGAGCGAGGAACCGGCGAGGGCGAGGGAGAGCGCGACGCTGACCACGACCGCGATGGTCATGGTCAGGTTGCGTCGGAGACCCACACCGATCTCCGACAGGACGAACTGGGCACGCATGCGGGAAACAACTCCAGGGTCGGTACTGCTCTGCTCTGGTCTGGCGGTCCGGGCCGGCGGCCCTACGGGTCAGCGCTGGTCGGTCAGTGCTGGTACCCGTAGACGCCGCGGGCCTGGTCGCGGACGAGCAGCCCCTTGTCGAGCTCGATGACGCGCTTGCGCATCTGGTCGACGATGGCCTGGTCGTGGGTGGCCATCAGCACCGTGGTGCCGGTGCGGTTGATGCGGTCGAGCAGCTTCATGATGCCGACCGAGTTCTGCGGGTCGAGGTTTCCGGTGGGCTCGTCCGCGATGAGCAGCATCGGGCGGTTCACGAAGGCGCGGGCGATCGCCACGCGCTGCTGCTCACCACCGGACAGCTCGCCCGGCATGCGGTCCTCCTTGCCGCCGAGGCCGACCAGCTCCAGCACCTCGGGCACCACCTTGTTGATGGCGCTCTTGGGCTTGCCGATCACCTCCAGGGCGAAGGCGACGTTCTGCGCGACCGTCTTGTTCGGCAGCAGGCGGAAGTCCTGGAAGACGGTGCCCAGCTGGCGGCGCATGTGCGGCACCTTCCAGTTGGACAGCTTGCCGAGGTCCTTGCCCAGCACGTGCACCGCGCCCGTGGTGGGGCGCTCCTCGCGCAGGCACAGGCGCAGGAAGGTGGACTTCCCCGAGCCGGACGAGCCGACCAGGAAGACGAACTCGCCCTTCTCGATCTCCAGCGAGACGTTGTCCAGGGCGGGACGGTTCTGCTTGGGATAGGTCTTGGAGACGTTGTCGAATCTGATCACGGCTGCATCACGGAGGCCATCCTAGGCGGCGCCATTCCTCGGTCGCTCCACCCCGGAGGCCCGGTCCGTGGGCGGGCGAAAGGAGCGCAGAGGGCCGCTCCCGGACTGGGACCATACGCGAATCGGCGAGCGGCCCGCAGTGGCCGCCCGCGACGGCGGCCGGAGGCTGGGGGAGAATGTCCGCTTATGCCCCGAATATTGCGAGGCATCTCACAGCCCGGGAGCCGGAACCGCCGGAACCTGGCAGAGTGGAGGTGGCGGCCGGGGTCCGGCCGCTCCCCCGTACAGGGCAGTGTGTGGAACCAAAGCCCCGTCCGGTGCGTTGCATTAAGCAGCAAGGAGGAGATCGCATGACCTGCGACCATCTGGTGTGCGCCAACTGCAACGGCCGCGTCAGCGACGGGCGTTGCCCGGTGTGCCGGGCCAACCGCGCCCGGCTTCAGGAGCAGCAGGGGCCGTTCGCCACGCTCTCCCCCGCGATGCTGCTGGCCGTGCTGGCCGGACTGCTCGCGGTGGCGCTGATCTTCCGGCAGGCACTGGCCTGACGACCACGAGACGTACCACGAAGGCCCCCGACCGCTGCGGTCGGGGGCCTTCCGTGTGTGTCCGGGTGCCTGCTCGGCGGTGTCCGGGTGCCTACTCGGCGCTGGTCTCGCGCTGCTTGCGCCAGCGGATACCGGCCTCGATGAAGCCGTCGATGTCGCCGTCCAGCACGGCCTGCGGGTTGCCCGCCTCGAACGCCGTGCGGACGTCCTTGACCATCTGGTACGGGTGCAGGACGTAGGAGCGCATCTGGTTGCCCCAGGAGCTGCCGCTGTCCTTGAGCGCGTCCATCGCCGCCTTCTCCTCCTGGCGGCGCCGCTCCAGCAGCTTGGCCTGGAGGACGTTCATCGCGGACGCCTTGTTCTGGATCTGCGAGCGCTCGTTCTGGCAGGAGACCACGATGCCGGTCGGGATGTGCGTGATGCGCACCGCCGAGTCGGTGGTGTTGACGCCCTGGCCGCCGGGGCCGGAGGCGCGGTAGACGTCCACCCGCAGCTCGCCCTCGTCGATGTCGACGTGGTCGGACTGCTCGACGACCGGGAGGACCTCGACGCCGGCGAAGGAGGTCTGCCGGCGGCCCTGGTTGTCGAACGGGGAGATGCGCACCAGGCGGTGGGTGCCCTGCTCGACGGAGAGGGTGCCGTAGGCGTACGGCGCCTTCACGGTGAAGGTCGCGGACTTGATGCCGGCCTCTTCGGCGTACGAGGTGTCGTACACCTCGGTGGGGTACCCGTGCCGCTCGGCCCAGCGCAGGTACATGCGCATGAGCTGCTCGGCGAAGTCGGCGGCGTCCACGCCACCGGCCTCGGCACGGATGTTGATCAGCGCCTCGCGGGCGTCGTACTCGCCGGACAGGAGGGTGCGGACCTCCAGCTCCTCGACGGCCTTCTGGAGGGCGACGAGTTCGGCCTCGGCCTCGGTGCGGGTGTCCGCGTCGTCCTCGGCCTCGGCGAGCTCGAACAGCACGCCCAGGTCGTCGATGCGGCTGCGCAGGCTCTCGACCCGGCGCAGTTCGCCCTGGAGGAAGGAGAGCCGGCTGGTCACCTTCTGTGCGTTCGCGACGTCGTCCCACAGGGTGGGGGCGGCTGCCTCCTCCTCCAGGACCGCGATGTCGGCCCGGATCTTGTCCAGGTCGAGGACGGCCTCGATCGACCCCATGGTCGTATCGAGGTTCTTGAGCTCTTCGGAAGGATCGACGGCTGCCACGCCCCCAGGGTAATGGTTCCGGGGGTGATCATGACGACACCCCCGGTTCCCCCGGGCCCCGGGCGGGGGTCAGGGCGCCCGCGGGGCCGTGCCCGTCACCGCCGGACGGCCGGGGTGGCCGCCGTCCGGAGCGGTGGCCGCGAAGGCCGTCCAGGCCGCGGCGGCGCCCGCCAGCAGCAGGACGGTGGCGATCAGCACGGCCAGCAGCCGGCGGCGGCGCAGCAGCGCCTGGCGGTCCCGGCGGTGGCCGGGGGTGACGCGCTGGGCCCGGGACTCGACGGCGTACGCGGCCAGCTCGTCGGCGGACGGGCGGCGCAGGCTGGTGTGGGTGTCCCGGGTGGAGTCCGGGGCGGCGCCGGGCACCAGCGGGACGGCCGGGCCGCGGCGGCGCTTGTGGACGCCCGGTCCGGGGTCGATCTCGGCGTAGACGGCCTCGCCGGGGGTCAGCTGCTCCTCGGCCGGGGCGCGGCCCTGGCCGGGCACGACCAGCACCGGCAGGCCGGCCAGCGAGGGCAGCTGCTCGCGCAGCCGGGCGGCCAGCTCGGCGGCGCGCAGCCGGGAGGCGGGGGCCTTGGCCAGGCATTCGGAGATGACCCGCCACAGCCCGTCCGGCAGGCCGGGGATCGGCGGCACCTGCTCGGTGACGTGCCGGCGCAGCACCGCGCCGGTGTGGCCGCCGCCGAACGGGGTGGAGCCGGCCAGCAGCTCGTACAGCAGGGTGGCGAGGGCGTAGATGTCGACGGCGGCGCGCGGTTCCAGGCCCTCGATGATCTCGGGGGCCAGGTAGTCGGGGGTGCCGATGATCCGGGTGGCCCGGGTGCGGCGCGGGGCGTCGACCAGGCGGGCCACGCCGAAGTCGGTGAGCTTGGCGCGCGGGGCGCCGCCCGGGCCGGGGGCGGCGGCGAGGTCGAGCAGGACGTTCTCCGGCTTGACGTCGCGGTGGACGATCCCGGCCGCGTGCGCGGCGGCCAGGCCGTCGGCGACGTCGGCGATGATCGAGGCGGCGGTCTGCGGCGGCAGCGCGCCGTCCCGCTCCAGCCGGGAGCGCAGGTCGGTGCCCTGGACCAGCTCCATCACCAGGGCGAGGTCGCTGCCGTCCACCACCATGTCGCGCACGCCGACCACCCGGGGGTGGTCGAGGCTGGTCAGCGCGGTGCGCTCCTGGACGAAGCGGCCGACCAGCACCTGGTCGGCGGCGAGGTCCTCGCGCAGCAGCTTGACCGCCACCGGGCCGTCGGGCCCCTCACCGAGCCAGACCGTCCCGGCCGAACCCCGGCCGATCACCTGGTGGACGGTGTACCGGGTGCCGATCTTGCGTGCCAATGCTGCTCCGTGGGCGGCGCGGGAGCGCTCCGGGGGTCCGGCGCGCTCGGTGGGGCGGGACAACAGCGACCAACCTACGCGCCCGGAGGCCTCCGGGCGCCGCCCGAGGGGCCCGGAGCGGGAGTCTCGGGCGAGAAATCTGCCGAATTGTCGACATAGCGTCAATATCGCCGCCCCTGGCGGCCGGAGCCCCGATCGGCCCCGGACCGGCCCGGGAACGGCCCGGGAACGGACCAGCCGGGCGGGCCCGGCCGACGGCCCCGCCCGGTGCGCGGGGCCCTGTCCGACGACATCGGCCGGACAGGACCTAACCGAGGAAGCTGTTCACCCAGTCGCGCGCCGAGTCGAACCAGCCCACGGCGTTGTCCCAGTACTGCGGCAGCGACGTGAAGTTCCACAGCGCCACCCCGGCCAGGGCCAGCACCACCAGCACCATCAGGCAGCCCTTGAGGCAGCCGAGCCCCGGAATGTACATCCGGTTGCGGCTGCGCGGGCGCGGCTCGCGGGCCGGGGCGGGCTCGCGGCGGGCCGGGGCCGGCGGCTCCTCGCGGCGCTGCGGCGGGGCCTCCCGGTACTGCGGCGCCGGCGGCTCGGAGCGGCGCGCCACCGGAGTGGGCGCGGGCGGCGGCGGGTAGCCGCCCTGCGGCCGGCCGTACTCGGCCGGGGCCTGCCGGTAGCCGCCGGGCGGCTGCGGGCGGGCGCCGCCCTGGGCGCGCTGCCCGCCCTGGCCGCCCTGGCCGCCCTGACCACCCTGCCCGCCCTGGCCGCGGCCC
>NZ_JBHUAF010000478.1:0-5587 GCF_042789895.1 Kitasatospora sp. NPDC056783 | reverse complement strand
AGCAGATCCCGGAGGATCCGACGTGCGCGATACTGGGATTGAACCAGTGACCCCTACCGTGTCAAGGTAGTGCTCTCCCGCTGAGCTAATCGCGCCTGGTGAGGCGGTGTTGCAGCAGGCCCCGGAAGGCCCGTTACTGTGCGCGATACTGGGATTGAACCAGTGACCCCTACCGTGTCAAGGTAGTGCTCTCCCGCTGAGCTAATCGCGCCTGATGTGGCGGTCCTGCAGCAGATCCCGGAGGATCCGACGTGCGCGATACTGGGATTGAACCAGTGACCCCTACCGTGTCAAGGTAGTGCTCTCCCGCTGAGCTAATCGCGCGGGGAGGCCCCCCGGACGAACCGGGGGGACCTCTTGGAGGTGGAGACGGGATTTGAACCCGTGTACACGGCTTTGCAGGCCGTTGCCTCGCCTCTCGGCCACTCCACCAGGCAACACATGAAGATCGATCTTACACCGTTCTCCATCGAGCGGACGACGAGATTCGAACTCGCGACCCTCACCTTGGCAAGGTGATGCTCTACCAACTGAGCCACGTCCGCCTGTCTCCCGGGATCTTCACCGCTTTTCTTCGGCTGCGCTCCCTGGCGACGTGTTGAACTCTAGCGGATTCCCGGGCCAGCTAAAAATCCGTTCCCGCAGCATGCCGAGGGGATGGCCGGTGAGTGCCGTGCCGTCAGCCCTTCCGGGCGGTCGGCTGCCGCCACCTGTGGCGCTCCCGACGATCATCCGCAGGTCACCCGGCGCACACCCCCGCGACGCGCACGCCTGCTCGTACGCGGGGGCGCGAGCCCGATCCGGCCCACGCCCCCCGACCTACACTTCAGGCACCGCCCCCCCCAGCACCACCGCGCAGGAGAACCGTGTCCGGCCACCTCGACCCCCGCACCCCGCTCGCCCGCTTCGCCGGCCGCCTGGCCACCGGACTGCGCGACGTCACCTCGGACCCGGCCGCCCTCGACTCCGCCGGCCACTGGGCCGTCGCCTACGACTTCGAGGGCCGCCTCACCTGCGCCCGCTTCGACGACGTCCGTCCCGCCCCCGCCCCGCCCTCCGGAGCCGGCTGGCGCGGACCGGACGCCGGCAGCTGGCGCAGCTCCCTCGACCGTGCCGCCTACACCGCCGGCGTCCGCCGCATCCGCGAGCACATAGCCGCCGGCGAGGTCTACCAGGCCAACCTCTGCCGCGTCCTGTCCGCACCGCTGCCCGACCCGGACCACAGCGACGTCGACGCCCTCACCGGCCTCCTCGCCCACGGCAACCCCGCCCCGTACGCCGGCACCATCCGACTGCCCGGGCACGGCGTCGAGATCGCCACCGCCTCACCCGAGCTCTACCTGCGCCGCACCGGCCGCACCGTCTCCTCCGGCCCGATCAAGGGCACCGGCCGCACCGAGCACGACCTGCTCGACAAGGACCACGCCGAGAACGTGATGATCGTCGACCTGGTCCGCAACGACCTCGGCCGGGTCTGCGCGACCGGCAGCGTCACCGTCCCCGACCTCTGCGCCGTCGAGAAGCACCCCGGCCTGGTCCACCTGGTCTCCACCGTCGAGGGCACCCTGCGCGAGGGCGCCGGCTGGCCCGAACTCCTCGACGCCACCTTCCCTCCCGGCTCCGTCACCGGCGCCCCCAAAACCAGCGCCCTGCGGATCATCGAAGCCCTGGAGACCGCCCCGCGCGGCCCGTACTGCGGCGCGGTCGGCTGGGTCGACGCCGACCGCGGCGAAGCCGAACTCGCCGTCGGCATCCGCACCTTCTGGATCGACCGGCAGGACCCGGGCGCGCCGGTCCTGCGCTTCGGCACCGGCGCCGGCATCACCTGGGGCTCCGACCCCGAGCGCGAATGGGCCGAAACCGAGCTGAAGGCCGCCCGCCTGGTCGCGATAGCGTCGGGCAGCGAATCCGGCAGCGAACCCGACCCGACCGGGGCCTGAGCCCCCACCGCCTAGGAGCAGCACCCGATGCACACCCGCACCACGAGCTGGGTCAACGGCGCCCTCGTCGACTCCACCGACGCGGCCGTCTCGGTCCTCGACCACGGCCTCACCACCGGCGACGGCGTCTTCGAGACCCTGAAGACGGTCGACGGCCAAGCCTTCGCGGTCACCCGCCACCTCGACCGGCTCACCCGCTCCGTCCGCGGCCTCGGCCTGCCCGACCCCGACCACGACCTGGTCCGCGAGGCCTGCGCCCGGGTCCTCGCCGCCAACCCCGCACCGCTCGGCCGCCTGCGCGTCACCTACACCGGCGGAAACGGCCCGCTCAGCTCCGAGCGCGGCACCACCGGCCCCACGCTGGTCGTCGCCCTCAACGCGATCGGCCGCCGCCCCGACCGGACCGCCGTCGCCGTCGTCCCGTGGCGCCGCAACGAGCACAGCGCCGTCGCCGGCCTCAAGACCACCTCGTACGCCGAGAACGTCGTCGCCCTGGCCGCCGCCCACCGCGCCGGCGCCTCCGAGGCCCTGTTCGCCAACACCGCCGGACGGCTCTGCGAGGGCACCGGCTCCAACGTCTTCGTGGTCCTCGGCGGCCGCCTCCTCACCCCCGCCCTCGCCTCCGGCTGTCTGGCAGGCATCACCCGGCAGCTCGTCATCGACTGGTGCGGCGCCGAGGAGGCCGACCTCCCGCTCGGTGCCCTCCAGGACGCCGAGGAGGTCTTCCTGACGTCCACCACCCGCGACGTCCAGGCCGTCACCCGCGTCGACGACCGCGAACTGCCCGGCACCGGCCCCGTCACCGCCAAGGCCATGGCCGTCTTCGCCGAGCGCAGCGGAGACGACCTCGACCCGTGAGCCCCCCGGGTGGATGGATAACCCCCTGACCGAAGGGAAGGGACCTCCACATGACCACCACGCTGCGCCCCGAGGGCCCGGAGACACCCACCGCGGCCGGCGGCCGCACCAGACGCTGGCTGATCCTCGCCAACGGCCACCCGGTCGGCGCGCTGCGCACCACGGCCGAGCCGCAGGGCAGTCAACTCTGGGGCAAGATATCCGAGTTGGAGATCACCGAGGGGCGCGGCCGGGGGCGCGGCACGTTCGGCGGGCTGGCCGCCGAGGAGGTACTGCGCTCCTGGGGCTGCGTCCGGGTCGACGTCGCCGTCCCCGGGGGCGCCGAAACGGCCCGCGGGCTCGCCGCCACCCTGGGCTACGCCGAGCGGTCCCTGGCCATGTCCAAGCACCTGGGCGCCGCCCCCGCCCCGCCCGCCGGGGTGAGCGCCCGCCCGTTCGACCCGGCCGACCTCGACGACTGGCTCGCCCGGTCCGCGGCGAGCTTCCGGCGGTCGCTCGTCGAGTCCGGCCTCACCGAGGAACAGGCCCGCGCCAGGACCGGCGGCGACGACCCGCCGAACCCGGTCCCGCAGGGCGTCGAGACCCCCGGCGTCGTCCTGCGCAGGCTGTACGACGCCGACGGAACGGAGGGCCCGTACGGCTCGATCTGGGTCCAGCTGCGCCTGCGCGACCTGCCGGACGGCGAGCCGCTCGCCTGGGTGATGGGCGTCGAGGTGACCCCGGCCCACCGGGGCCGGGGCCACGGGCGCGCCCTGATGCTGCTCGCCGAACGCGAGTGCCTGGCCGCCGGAGTGCGGCACCTCGGCCTCAACGTCTTCACCCACAACGCGACCGCCGTCCGGCTCTACGAGTCGCTGGGCTACGAGGTCACCGAGCGCCTCTACGGCAAGCGCCTGTGACCAGACGTGGCGTCAGGAAGCCTTCGCCGCCTCGATCACGGCCACGATCTCGGCTCGCAGTCCGTCCTGGCTCCGGCCGCCGTCGAGGCGCTTCCCACCGATGACGTACGTCGGCGTGCCCGTGACGCCGATCGCCTTGGCCTCGGCCTGGTCGGCGTCGACGGTCAGCATGTGCCGGCCATCGATCAGCGCGGTGTCCACCTCCTCGACGTCGGCCCCGACCTCCCGGGCCACGTCCAGCAGTACCTGCTGCCCACCCGAGGCCAGCTCCGCGGTGCGGGCCAGCAGCGCCTCCACGAAGGGCCAGCCCAGCCCCTGCGCGAACGCCTCCTCGGCCGCCTCCGCGGCGGCGTAGGCGTGCTTGTGCTTCTCCAGCGGGAAGTGCCGCAGCTCCACGGGCAGCGCGTCGCCGTACTGCGCGCGCAGCGCCCGTACGTCGTCCAGCGCGGTGTGGCAGTCCGGGCACTGGAGGTCGCACCAGAACTCGAGGCGGGGGAGGGAACCATCGATCATTCCCCCAGTGTTCCACTAGTGGGTGCCCGCTCCGGCCGGAGGTGCGCCCGAGCGCGGACCGAGAGGAAGGCAGCGATGACAGGGACGACCGGAAGCGAAGGGGTGGTCCCGTGCTGAGCGCGACGATCAGCTTCATCCTCACGGCGGGCGGGGTGGCCTTCGCGGGGCTGCGGGCCTATCGACGGCGCTTCCTGTCGGCGACCCGCTGGTTCGCGGTGGCCCTGCTGCCCGCCGGGCTCTACCTCACCGGCCTGTTCCCGCTGGCGAGCACGATCGGCCGGGAGTTCGCCGACTGGGCGACCAAGCTGGTCTTCGACCCGAGGGTGTGGACGGGCATCGGCCTGCTCGGCGTCTCCGTGGCCTTGCTGGTCACCACCCGCCGACTGGGCCGGCGCGGCGCCGCACCGGTGGAGGGCGCCCCGGACCGCCCGGCCGCGGCCGGGCCGGCCCCCGAGCGCCCGGCGGTGGCGTCGGCCCCCGAGGCCCCGAAGCGGCCGGCCGCGGGCAAGCGGGACGACGGCCTCGGGGACTTCGCCGACATCGAGGAGATCCTCCGCAAGCGCGGGATCTGAACGGCCCCGTGGGTCGGACGTCTCGCGCGGGAGGGGTGGGTCAGGCGGAGGGGACGGCCTCCGCCGACCGCTGCCGCGCCCGGTAGGCGGCCACGTGCAGCCGGTTGCCGCAGGTGCGGCTGTCGCAGTAGCGCCGTGAGCGGTTGCGGGAGAGGTCCACGAAGACCCGCGCGCAGTCCGGTGCCTCGCAGCGGCGCAGCCGTTCCCGCTCGCCCGCCATCAGGATGAAGGCCAGCGCCATGCCCAGCTCGGCCGCCAGGTGGTCGCCGAGCGCGGCGTGCGGAGCGAAGTAGTGGATGTGCCAGTCGTGGTCGTCGTGGTTGGTCAGCCGGGGCGTCGTCCCGGCGGCCGCGACGATCGAGTTGACCAGCTCGGCCGCCTCGGCGGTCGACTCCGTTCCGAACACCTCGCGCAGCCGGGTGCGCAGCTGGTGCACCCGGCGCAGGTCGGCCTCGGTCAGCGAGTCGATCTCGCTGATCTCCTGGCGGACCACGAAGGCGTCGAGCGCGGCGACGTCCGGCAGCCGTTCGGCACCGCACACCTCGGGTGCGGTGTTGAGCAGCTCCACGAGGATGCTCAGCGCGCACTCGGTGTCATGGGTGATCAGCACGTTGGGGGCTCCTCGCGCAGGGGACTCCGATACCCCGCGTCCACGGTTACCCCAGACCATACCGGGCCTTGTGCCGGTAGGGCGGCGCCTTCTTTCGAAGACGTGTGCGCACTCCGGTGGAGTGTCCGAAACCTGCCGCCGCCGGTCCCTCGACAGGCGTCGGCGCCCGGCACCGAGGCCGGCCACCCGATCGGG
>NZ_JBHUAF010000477.1:3773-5590 GCF_042789895.1 Kitasatospora sp. NPDC056783 | reverse complement strand
CTCCTCGGCGGGCCTGTCCGAGGCCGGGCATCCGCTTCTCGCGGCGGCGGTCGAACTGCCCGATGGTGGGCTGGTGTTGACCGGTCGGATCTCCCCGTCCACCCACCCCTGGCTCACCGACCACGCCATCGGCGGGACGGTCGTCCTGCCTGGAGCGCTCCTGCTCGACCTGGTCGTCGCCGCCGGTGACCTGGCAGGTGTGGCTCGGGTGGAGGAGGCCGCCGAGGTGGTGCCGCTCGCCCTGCCCGAGCAGGGCGCGGTCCGGGTGCAGGTGGCCGTAGGCGCGGCGGACGAGGGCGGCCGACGGTCGGTCAGCGTCCGTTCGCGCCCCGACCAGAGCAAGGTCGAGGCCGAGAAGTGGACGACGCACCTGACGGCGACCGTCGGTGCCGACCGAGAGGCCGCCGAGCCGGCGCCCTGGAGCCCCGGTGCGGAGCTGCCCGAGGAGACGGTGGCGGAGCGGATCGCCGGACAGGGCGTCGAGTACGGCCCGGCCTTCCCCGCGCCGCGACGGGTGTGGCACGAGGAGAACCGGGTCTGGGTCGAGGCCGAGGTGGCCGAGGCAGGCGGATTCGTCCTTCACCCCGCCCTCTTGGACGCGGCGCTGCGATCCTGGGCCGTGGCCCAGGACGCGGGCGAGCCGCTGGTGCCGGTGGCCTGGTCGGGTGTGCAGGTGCACGCGGCGGCCGCCACGGCCGTCCGTGCCGTGATCGACCGTACGGAGGCGGCGGACACCGTCTCGGTGGTCCTCGCCGACCCCGACGGCGCGGTGGTGGCCTCGGCCGATGCGGTCCGGCTCGCGCCCTCGTCGGCGCCGTCGCTCTCCTCGGCGCGGTCGCGGTCCGGGCGTCGCGGACCGGACAGCCTCTTCCGGCTCGACTGGCAGCCCCTCGCCGTCCCGGCCGCCCCGGCGGACCCTGCCGACTGGGCCGTTCTCGGGGAGGCGCTGCCCTGGCGGCAACAGCCTTCACCCGCCGGTGGGTTCGCCGATCTCGGCGCGCTGGGCCGGGCCGTCGACGGGGGAGCCGCCGTGCCGCCGGTGGTGCTGGCCCGTGTGGTGCCGCCGGCCGGGGACCCGGTGGACTCCGCGCACGTCCTGGTGCGCGACACCCTGGGGCTGGTCCAGCAGTGGCTGGCGGACGAGCGGTTCGCCGACTCCCGGTTGGTCTTCGTCTGCTCCGGAGCCGTGGACGGCGGGGGCGGTGCGGACAGCATGGATCCGGTGGCCGCCCCCGCGTGGGGCCTGGTCCGCTCGGCGCGCTCGGAGCACCCGGGCCGGTTCGCCCTGGTGGACCTGGAGCGGGGCGCGGACGCCGCCCTGTTGACGGCTGTTCCGTTCGGCGAGGAGAGCGAGGCGGTGGTCCGCGACGGCGCGGTCCTGGTGCCCCGGCTGACCCCGGTCGAGCCCTCCCCGCGGACGGAGACGGTCCCCGCCCCACCGCTGGACCCGACCGGCACCGTCCTGGTCACCGGCGCCACCGGTGTGCTGGGCAGCCTGCTGGCCCGGCACCTGGTGACCGTCCACGGTGCCCGGCACCTGCTGCTGGTCAGCCGCAGCGGCCTGAAGGCCGCGGGCGCCGAGGAACTGCGCGCCGAGCTGACCGGGCTGGGCGCCGAGGTGACCGTCGCGGCCTGCGACACCGCCGACCGGTCCGCGCTGGCCGCCCTCCTGGCCGGCGTCCCGGCCGAGCACCCGCTCACCGCGGTCGTCCACACGGCAGGTGTGCTGGACGACAGCCTGATCACCTCGATGACCGTCGGGCAGTTGGCCGACGTGCTGCGGCCCAAGGTGGACGCGGCCTGGCACCTGCACGAGC
>NZ_JBHUAF010000477.1:0-3763 GCF_042789895.1 Kitasatospora sp. NPDC056783 | reverse complement strand
GACCTGGACCTGTCGGCCTTCGTGCTCTACTCCTCGGCCAGCGGGGTGCTCGGCGGCGTCGGCCAGGCCAACTACGCGGCGGCCAACGCCTTCCTCGACGCGCTCGCCGCCCAGCGGGCCGCCGAGGGACTGCCCGCGACCTCCCTGGCGTGGGGCCTGTGGGCGGACGCCAGCTCGATGACCGGCCACCTGTCCGAGGCGGACCTGCGCCGGCTGGCGCGCGGCGGCCTGGTGCCGCTGACCGCCCAGGACGGCATGGCGCTGTTCGACCGGTCCCTCGCCCTGGGGGAGCCGCTGCTCGCGGCGGTCCGCTGGGACCTGGGCGCGCTGCGCTCCCAGGGCGTCGCGCTGCCGTCCGTGCTGCGCGGCCTGGTCCGGGGGCCCGCCGGGCGCCGGGCGGCCGCGGGTGTGCGGGCCGACTCGCTGCTGGAGCGGCTCGCCCGGGTCGGCGGGGCCGAGCGCGAACGGCTCCTGCTGGACGCCGTCCGGGAGACGATCGCCGCCGTGCTCGGACACGACGGGATCCAGCGGATCCAGCCCGACCGGGCGCTGTCGGACCTCGGCTTCGACTCGCTGGCCGCGGTCGAACTGCGCAACCGGCTGGCCCTGTTGAGCGGCGTCCGGCTCTCCCCGGGCCTGGTCTTCGACCACCCGACCGCCGCGGCGATCGCCGCCCACCTCGCCGAGCGCCTGGTGCTGCCCGGAGCGGAGCAGCAGCCGGTCGGCGGCGTGGCGGCGGAGCTGGACCGGCTGGAGGCCGCGCTGGCGGCCGCGCCGGAGACCGAGGTGGACGGCCGACTGGTCGCGGCCCGGCTGGAGTCGCTGCTCGCCCGGTGGCGGGAGGCCGCGGCCGGCCCCGAGCGGGCGGGGGAGCGGGAGCGGATCGCCAGCGTCTCGGTCGACGAGCTGTTCGACATCATCGACGCCGAGCTCGACACCCCGTGACCGACCAGGGCGCGGCACGGAACCGTACGACGCAGCACAGGAAGGAACGACAGGTGTCAGAGCCGGAGCAGGACAAGGTCGTCGAGTACCTGCGGCGGGTCACCGCGGACCTCAAGCGGTCCCGGCAACGGGTCCGCGAACTGGAGGACCGGGAGCACGAGCCGATCGCGATCATCGGCATGGCCTGCCGCTACCCGGGCGGGGTCCGGTCGCCGGAGGGCCTCTGGCGGCTGGTCGCCGAGGGCGGCGACGCGATGTCGGAGTTCCCGGCGGACCGGGGCTGGCCGGCCGACCTCCACCACCCGGACCCGGACCACCCCGGCACCACCTACGCGCGGGCCGGCGGGTTCCTCCACCGTGCCGCGGAGTTCGACGCGGGCTTCTTCGGGATCTCGCCGCGCGAGGCACTGGCCATGGACCCGCAGCAGCGCCAGCTCCTGGAGACGGCGTGGACGGTCGCGGAGGACGCGGGCATCGACCCGCTCGCGCTCTCCGGCAGCGACACCGGCGTCTTCGTCGGCGCGATGTACCAGAACTACGCGCTGCGCAAGGGCGAGGTGCCCGAGGAGGTCGAGGGCTACCTGATCAGCGGCAGCGCGGACAGCGTGGTCTCCGGCCGGGTCTCCTACGCCCTCGGCCTGACCGGCCCCGCCGTCACCGTGGACACCGCCTGCTCCTCCTCGCTGGTGGCCCTGCACCTGGCCGCCCAGGCGCTGCGCAACGGCGAGTGCTCGCTCGCGATGGCCGGCGGCGTCACCGTGATGTCCACGCCGACCCTGTTCCTGGAGTTCTCCCGGCAGCGGGGGCTGTCCGCGGACGGGCGGTGCAAGTCCTTCGCGGCCGCCGCGGACGGCACCGGCTGGTCCGAGGGGGTCGGCCTGGTCATGCTGGAGCGGCTCTCCGACGCGCAGCGCAACGGCCACCGGGTGCTGGCAGTGGTGCGCGGCAGCGCGGTCAACCAGGACGGCGCCTCGAACGGCCTGACCGCCCCCAACGGTCCGTCCCAGCGCCGGGTGATCCGCCGCGCGCTGGCCAACGCGCGGCTGACCCCGCTGGACGTGGACGCGGTGGAGGCGCACGGCACCGGCACCAGGCTCGGCGACCCGATCGAGGCCGAGGCGCTGCTCGCCACCTACGGCCGGGACCGCCCGGCCGACCGGCCGCTGCGCCTCGGCTCGGTGAAGTCGAACATCGGCCACACCCAGGCCGCCGCCGGCGTGGCCGGAGTGATCAAGACGGTGCTGGCGCTGCGGCACGGTCTGCTGCCGAAGACGCTGCACGTGGACGCGCCCTCCCCGGACGTGGACTGGGACTCCGGTGGGGTCGAGCTGCTGACCGAGCCGGTGGCCTGGCCGGAGACCGGCCGGCCGCGCCGGGCGGCGGTCTCCGCGTTCGGGATCAGCGGCACCAACGCCCATGTGGTGCTGGAGCAGGCCCCGGAATCGGCCGAGACCGCCCCTGAGCCGCCCGTCCGGTCCCAACCCGGGCCAGGCGGCGGCGAGTTGCCGTGGGTGCTGTCCGCCCGGGGCGCCGGGGCGCTGCGCGCCCAAGCGGCCCGGCTGGCCGAGTTCCTCGCCGCCGGGCCGTCGCCCGACCCGGTCGACGTCGCGTGGACGCTGGCGACCACCCGCGCGGCGCTGGAGGACCGCGCCGTGGTGCTGGGCGGCGACCCGGAGCAACTGCTCGCCGGGCTGCGGGCGGTCGCGGCGGGCGCCGAGCACCCGGCGGTGGTCCGCGCCGCCGGTCCGGCCGGGTCCGGTCGCGGGGTGGCCTTCCTGTTCACCGGGCAGGGTTCGCAACGGGCGGGCATGGGTGCGGAGCTGGCCGCCGCGTACCCGGTCTTCGCGGCCGCGCTCGACGAGGTCTGCGCCGAACTCGACCCGCTGCTCGGGGTCTCACTGCGCGAGGCGATCGCCACCGGGACCACGGCCGACGGCCGCTCGCTGGACCGGACCGACCTGACCCAGCCGGCGCTGTTCGCCGTCCAGGTCGCGCTGGTACGGCTGGCGGAGTCCTGGGGCATCCGGCCGGCGGCCGTGGCCGGTCACTCGATCGGCGAGTTGACGGCCGCGTACGTCGCCGGCGTGTGGTCGCTGCCGGACGCCTGCGCCGTGGTGGCCTCCCGGGGCCGGCTGATGCAGGCGCTGCCGGCCGGTGGCGCGATGCTCGCCGTCCAGGCCGACCGGGATCGGGTGGCGGCCTGGGTGGCCGAGCACGCGCCCGGCTTCGACGGCGAGTTGGGGATCGCCGCCGTCAACGGCCCGTCCTCCGTAGTGGTTTCGGGACGGGCGGCGGCGGTCGAGGCGGTCGGCCGGGCGGCCCGCGACGCCGACTGCCGGACCAAGGCGCTCACCGTCAGCCACGCCTTCCACTCGCCGCTGATGCGGCCGATGCTCGATTCCTTCGCCGAGGTGCTGGCCTCCGTCGACACCCGGCCGCCCGTGCTGCCCGGGGTCGCCGCGGTGACCGGGCGGTGGAGCGACGGCGGCTCGTGGGGCTCGTCCGCCTACTGGGTCGAGCAGGTCCGCGCCCCGGTGCGCTTCGCGGACGTGGTCGCCACCCTGCTCGCCGACGGGTTCGACACCTGCCTGGAGGCCGGTCCCGACGGGGTGCTCTCCGCGCTGGTCACCGAGACCGCGGAGCACCTGGGGGCCGTGCGGGACGCCGGCTCCGCGGACGGCTCCGCGGACGCCGAGGGGCACCGGCGCCCCCCGCTGGCCGTCCCGCTGCTGCGCCGCGGACGCCCGGAGCGCGCCGCCGCGCTGGCCGCGGCCGCGGCCCTGTTCACCGCCGGGGAGCCGGTCGACTGGGCCGGGGC
>NZ_JBHUAF010000476.1:0-5593 GCF_042789895.1 Kitasatospora sp. NPDC056783 | reverse complement strand
CCGAAAGGGGAGGGCGCTTTTCGTGTTTCCGGCCTGCGTGTCAGAGCCCTTGGGGACAGGGAATGTCTTCCCCGACGCGCGGGCAGGTAATGAGAGCGCGGGACACGTACTGACTGTTGTTCGGATACCAGCCCCAGACCACATCTGAGCCGGCGTCCAGCGCCAGCGTCTCCCGCACGAACTGCAACCGTGCCTCGTCGCTGCTGCCGTAGGACTCCGGGTGCGGGTACTGCCGCAGCTCCCCAGCCATCCAGGTCACGGCGTCCTCGATGGTGTGGAAGGTGCCCCGGATGAGCCTCCGCGGCTTCAGCAGCCAGTTTTTCACCTCCATGGGCGGTAGCTCGTCCTCGAAGGCCCTGCTCTCCGCGCGCTCGCGCCCGATCCACCCATACCCGTGCCAGTGACGTGCCATGACGCTCCCTCATGCCTGTGCCGGACCGGCCCCCAGGCCGGTCCGGCTGTGATCTCAGGCTAGCGACTAGTGCGCGTAGTCGCGCCCGTCGTCGCTGTCACCGGGCTGCGGGTTGCTCCCCTTACCGTCATCCGGGCTCTCGTCGGGGTCGACGGACAACACGTGGTGCGTCATGGTGCCTCCTACGGGTCGGAGGGCCCCACCCACGAACATGGGCAGGACTGAGCCCCGAGTAGCTGCCCAAGAGGCACCGGTTCAAACAGACCTCGGAGGACGGCCCGCGCGTAGCCGCTCATACTTGTTCTCCATCCTTACCGGGCCCGCGCACGTGATCGTCCGCGTCGTCGGTTTGCCGGCGGTGACCCGCTGAATCACGATGGTGGTCCACCGGATCGTGCCCGTCCCCGGGTCGGCACCCTGATTCCGGCTGACGACCGTCCACCGTCGAAGCGTTCCATCGAGGAACGATCCCCCGGGCGGCGGGAGTTGGAGCCGGAGAACGCACCGGTCGGACTGGGGGCACTGGCACGTTACCAAGGGCTCCACGGTGTACACGAGTCTTAGCGGCCCTTCCGCTCCAGGTCAGCAGCCTCCTGGTTGGCACGGTTGGCATACGCGATCGAATTGTGCGCACTGTGGCCGTAGCCGTGCTGCTGGTGGGCGGTGTCGGTGTGGGCCTTGGCTATCTCGCGGAGCTTTTCGCTCTCAGACTTCACGGGCTCCGCTGGCGCAGACTTCGCGGGCTCCGCCGGCTTCTCGTCAGACACGCTACTCCTCGTTGAGTTTCAAGACTGTGCGCTACTTCTTCTCCGTATCCAGACTGACCGTGACGTCGATGCCGGTGACCAGGGCGTACGAGACATGCCCCGTAGCCCGGGTGTGCTCGCCCATCCTCAGCGCGAGGTCGGGTACCGACAGCGCCTCTTCGAGTCCGACTGTCCAATCGCATTTAAAGCAGCGGGACGAGCCCTGCGGGAAGCAGTCCTGGTCAGGAACAACGGTGACATCAGCCAGCCGGATACCCATCGTCGGCTCCTCCTCGACCGGCGCAGGCGCTTCGTCGGGTACCTGCTGATCCGGACCGGGCAGGTCCTCAACACCCGCCGCCCAGTCGGCTCCCGGCCCGAAACCGATGTGCTCTGGGAGGAACGAATCTCGCATACCGACCCCCCTTTGATCAGGTGCGCGCCCGCAGCGGCGGCGGAGGGGGCGCCGGTACCGGGTGTACCACCACGGACCGGTCACGCAGCACCCGCGCCCGTCTTCCTTGCCCTGACGGTCTCGCTCCTGGCACCCCCGTGACCCCGGATGGCGGTCCCGGCCTCTTCCAGCAGCTGACGCACAAGAGCGAATGAACGACCGGTCTCCTCCGCGAGAGCGCGAATGGACGCCCCGGAGTCGTAATTCTTCCTGAGCTTGGCCGCGAACTTCTTACGCGCGGCGCCCTTCAGGTGACTCCCCTTCCTTCCACCGTCCATACCTGTGAGGGATATAGCCCGTGTGGTCCCTGCCATCGTGTCCCTCCCATAGAGATGAGCGCCGGCCTGTGTCCCCAGGTCGGACAAGGGTCTGAGTGCCGGTCCCCACCGGAGCTTTTTGTCAGAACAACCGTCGGGGACCGGCGTGCGCCCGGCCTGCCCGGTCCGGGACGCGACCCGGCACGCTTGCCGGGAGTCGAAAGGGATTACTTGGGAAAGTCCCGGTATGGAATGACCCCGAGGTCGAGGATCTCGGCGCGCGCGGCCTCTTCCGCATCGGGCGGCCCGACCTCTGCGAGGGGACACTCCCACACGTCGTCCACCGACCCCGGTTCCCGGAGGTAGGCGTACAGGTTCGAGGCCCGGTGGACGAACCCGAGCCGACCGCCGGCTCGCGTGTCCTTCGCGATGGACCCGATCGAGGGACCGTGCAGCTGGGGTTTCACGCCCGACGGCACCCGCTCGCGCTGCCGCGCCTCTCTGCGGAGGACAACCACGGTACGCTCGCTGCCCTTCGGACTGTTCCGTGCCATGTGATCCTCCTCGATGCTGGTGACGACAGTGGTCCCGCCCGCCCACGACGGGGGATGCGAGTACGGACGGGACCGTTCCCGTACCGGGACCCGCCCACTGGTGCTTCCCCGGGGCGGGGGTACGGGAGTTGGAACCTGTCCCGCCCAGCGGCCATGACACCCGGGCGGGACAGGGGTCTGCGAGGTACTACTCCGGCACCTTCGCCGGCGCCTCGATCCGGTGAGGTTCCCCGTCGTCATCCGTTACGTGGATTACGAGCGGCACGTCGTCAGCGATGAACAGTCCCCGGCGGACCTCGTCGGTGATGACCTCTTCGAAGGCTGTGTCCATGTCGTCCTCCGACTCGAAGGGGAAGAACATTGCCCCCTCGATCTCCAGCTCGTAGCCCTCGAAGCGATGGACTTCCACGCGTACCTCGCGCGGCGCGCGGGAACTCCAATCGGGGCCTTCGCACTCCCCGGCGTCTGCGGGATTCATCCGACGGGACGGCCGCGCAGCAGCAGCGGGAGGCCGCCGCCACGCTCGGCCGTGCGCAGGGCCTCGATCACGCGGGCCACCTGCTGCGGGTAGGTAACCTTCGTCAGATCACCGGGCGGGACCCAAACGGCCTCGATGACGCCCTCACCGGGCACCACCTTGCCCGCCCTACGCGCGCTGAGCCGTCCGCCCCAGAACACGAGGTTGATGCCCTCCGCCAGTTCTGCAACCGACACGTAGTCCACGGAGACCAACTGCCAGAGGTCCAGGGCCAGCCCCGTTTTCGTGTAAACCCACCGCGCGGCGGCCTCGTTGGGCGCCTCGTCCGCCTCCGCGCTTCCGCCCGGCAGGATCAGGTGAGCCGGCCTGTTCTTCGGCCGGACCATGAGGATTGCCCCATCCGGGTTCAGGGTCAGCGCCACGCACCCCAGGCGCAGGGCGGGCGGGTCGAACACCTCCGGGGGAGGGTCCATCGGAACGGTTTCAGTCAACTCTCCTGCTCCCTGTCTCAGTTGGGGTCGGCCGCGCCCGCGGCCTGTCATCGGTGGGGGTCAGTTGGGCCGGTTCGGCGGGCGGCCGGACCGTCCTCGACGCACGGGCACCGGGGCCAACTCCCTGACGACCTCGCACAAGTCGGCGATCTCGGCAGACTGGAGCTTGGCTTCCATGATTTCGGCGATCACTCCGGCGTGGAAAGCATCCGAGAGCACCTGATCCACCTGCTTCTCATCGGCGATCAGCTGATCCGCCGAGGCAGCTGCTCGGCGCTTCTTCGGGTTCAGCCACAGGACCGGGGGCGCGAACTGAAGGTGCGCGCCCCAGACCCACGACCACGTCACCCGGGGTGCCCGGATCAGGTCCCATACGATCCGACCGAGGTAGGCCAAACGGCCTCGCCAGTTCACGCGGCGACCGCGTTCTCGGCCCGGGTCATCGTGACGAGGGCCACGGTGCGGCGGCGCTGCACCTCCTGGTGATGCAGCTGTTCGAGCCGCCACGCACAGGGGTGACAGGCGTAAAGCTTGATCGTCACTCCGCCAACCGTGAGGTCTCCGAGAACGGCAACGAGCCGGTACACCTCGCACTTGAAGCACAAACCGAGGGCCCAGGCCGGGAACCGGAGGTAGAACTCCATGGGCGGATTGCCCGCGCTCACCACAGTCCACCGTCCACCCTGCGACGGTGCGGGTCCCCCGCCGTGCCGGCGGCGATCTCGACCGGCTCGACAGCCTTCACCTTCGACGGGTCAGCCTGGTGCTCGGGGGCGGAGTACCCCAGCGGGCGCAGGATGACCGATCCGAGGTACGGCTCCACGAACACGAACTCTCGCGGCTTGCCGTTCTCGTCCAGCCGACTCAAGTCCAGTACTACCTGGTGGCGTTGGAGGTTCTGCGGTCTCGCTACATCAGGAGGCATGGGGGGCTCCAATCCGTAACTGCACGGCTACCGGGGACGCCCACTCTCCTCTACACTTAGCGACTTCTCAACCTCTCAAATCTGTTTGCTCAGTAGCAAAGTGAGCCCCATGAACCGATCTGAGCCAGACCCCCGCGTGTCCCCTGAGGCGGAGTTCGGGGCCTTCCTTCGCAGCTCACGCGAGGCGCGGGGGTGGCTACAGAAGGACGTCGCACAGATGATCGGCTGCACGCCGACCCACATTTCAATGATGGAAACTGGTCGGAGAAGAGCAACTTCACGTGTGGCCCGTGGGCTTGATACTGCGTTTGCTATGGACCGCGTATTTATCAACAAGGCCTTAGCTGCTGAGTCAGCAACGCTTCTCGAAGGGTTCGCGGCCTACGTCGCCAAGGAATCGAAGGCGATCGAGTTGCGCCTCTTTGATCTCGGGATCGTCCCTGGGCTACTCCAGACCATGGACTACGCCCGCGCTATCGCGGCGGGGGCCGTCCGTCGTGGAGCCATCACGCAGGATCAAGCAGATGAACGGGTTGCCGTTCTCGGGCGCCGCCAGGCGAAGTTGCGTCGATCGCCAGCGCCTCAGGTACATGCCGTCCTTGATGAGAGTTGCATCACTCGGCCTGTCGGCGGTCCCGGGGTCATGGCCGGTCAGCTGGACGCGCTACTCGCCTTTGCCGAACTGCCGAACACCCTGCTACAGATTGCTCCGGTATCCATGGGCGAGGATCGTGCATTCGACCTGCCGGTGAACGTGATCACGCTCCCCGACCGCTCGCTCATGCTGTATGCCGAATCCGCGATCCAGGGGCACCTGGAGCGGGACAGTGGCGCAGTGGCGCCCATGATCACGGCCTACTATCAGCTACAGGGCCTTGCACTCTCTCAGGCTGAGTCAGTGGCCGTGATCAGACAGCGAAGGAAGGACTTGCCGTGACCGCGACCACCACCGACCCCGTGTGGACTAAGTCTTCATACAGCAGCAACGGCGGGAACTGCGTTGAAGTCGCGGGGAACCTGTCCGCTACCGGCGTCGTTCCCGTCCGCGACTCCAAGGACCCCTACGGCCCGTCCCTGGCCTTCTCGTTGGAGGGCTTCTCCGCCTTCGTGTCCGCGGTGAAGATCGGGCAGTTCGGCGAGGTCTGAACCGGACGGAACATAGGAGGCCCCCGCCCTGAGGGCGGGCCCTGCTCCGGACCACGGCCCGATCCCGCACCGCCTCACGGCCGGGCACGGCTCGGGCCCGGCACGGCACGGCACGGACCCGGCACGGCTC
>NZ_JBHUAF010000475.1:0-5600 GCF_042789895.1 Kitasatospora sp. NPDC056783 | reverse complement strand
GCGGTAGGACGGACTGCGGGAACACTCGGCGGGGCAGCGGCGGGGCAGCCGACGGGACACGCGGCAGGACACACGGACGGGGCCTCCCTCGCGGGTGCGGGGGAGGCCCCGTGGCGTCGGTGCCGGCGCGGCGGGCCTCAGGGGGCGGCCGGGTCCGGGGGGTGGCCGAAGCCGAAGGAGGGGCGCAGCTCGGTCCGGGCGGTGGGATCCGCCGCCGACGGGTGCGGAGCCGACGGGTGCGGAGCTGACGGGTCCGGGGCCGACGGGTCGTACGGGCCGGACAGGGTCGGGCTGTTCACCGACGGTTCGGCGGGGGTGGGCCCGTCGACCGGGTGGGCCTGGGCCTGGACTCGTCCCTGGGCCGGGAGCGGCTCGGGGGAGGGCTGGACCGGATCCAGGGCGGTGCGCCCGGAGGAGTCGCTCAGCTTGATCAGCAGCCCCACCATCAGCCAGTTCGCCAGCAGCGACGAACCGCCGGCCGCCAGGAACGGCAGCGCCTTGCCGGTCAGCGGGACCAGCCCGCTCACCCCGCCGACCACCACGAACACCTGGAGCGCCAGCGCCGCCGACAGCCCGGTGGCCAGCAGCTTGCCGAACGGGTCGGTCAGGCCGATCGCGGTGCGCAGACCACGCTGGATCAGCAGCACGTAGACCAGCAGGATCGCGGTCACCCCGGCCAGGCCAAGTTCCTCGCCGATGGTGGTGAAGATGAAGTCGCTGCGCCCGGCGAAGCCGATCAGCCAGGGCCGTCCGGAGCCCAGGCCGGTCCCGGTCAGGTGCCCGGTGCCCAGACTGAACAGCGCCTCGGCGGGCTGTTCGGAGATCGCCTGGTCGTGCACCGGCTTGTAGTAGTCGAGCGGGTGCAGCCAGGCCTCGACGCGGCCGTGCACGTGGGGCTCCACGGTGCCGACCACCGCCGCGCCGCCGACCGCCATCAGCAGCCCGAGCACCACCCAGCTGGTGCGCTCGGTCGCCACGTACAGCATCACGATGAAGAGGCCGAAGAAGATCAGCGAGGTGCCCAGGTCGCGCTCGAAGATCAGCACCAGCAGGCTGACCGCCCAGATCGCCAGCACCGGACCGGCGTGCCGGCCGCGCGGCAGGGTCATCCCCCAGACCTTCCGCCCGGCCAGCGCCAGGGCGTCCCGGTGGGCCATCAGGTAGCCCGCGAAGAAGATCGTGATCGCGACCTTCACGAACTCGTCCGGTTCGAAGGAGGGCAGCCCGGGGAGCTTGATCCACCGCTTGGCGCCGAAGCTGTCGGTCGGCGAGAAGATCGGCGCGGTCAGCAGGATGAGCGCGCCCGCCATCATCAGATAGACGTACCGCTGGAAGAAGCGATGGTGCTTGACCAGCACGATCAGCGCGAGCGCCGCCGCCACCGAGATGAACACCCACATCAGCTGGGAGGGCGCGGCCGGGAGCTTCTGGTAGTCGCCCTTGGCGGCGTGCGCGAGCCGGTAGCTGAAGTCCAGCCGGTCCAGCAGCACCAGGCCGAAGCCGGTCAGGAAGACGCCCAGTGGCAGGATCAGCGGATCGGCGTACGGCGCGAACCGGCGCACCGCCAGGTGGGCCGCCCCGGCCAGCGCGCCCAGCGACAGGGCGTGCACCAGCAGGCCGGGCGGCAGCTTTCCGGTCAGTGCCAGATCGGCGTCGATGTGTCCCGCCAGACAGACGGCCACCGCGAAGGCCAGCAGGCCCAGTTCGATGTTGCGGTGGCGCGTCGCCAGTCGGCGGCCCTCGCCGCGTGCAGTGCTTCGCACCTCGTGTCATCCCCTTGTCGACCACGGCGGGGTCTCGCCGCCGGTGCATCCTTCCAGACGTTTGTGTCTTGGGAGCGGTTGCGAGGAGGAGCGTCCCGCGGGCAGAACTTTGCCTGGGCAAAGCTTTGTTGGGCTTGGGTAAAGCGTTGTTCAGGTCCGGGTATAGAGGCGGGGCCCGGGTGCGGCGGGGCCGTCGCGCGGGGACATCATGGCCGGGCGCCGGGGCGGGCCCGGCGGCGGGTCCCGGCGGTCGGTCCTCCGGCCGGCGGGGCCTTCCGGAACGGGTGAGGTGAGCGGGCGGATGGACGCAGCGGTGGACGGCGCGGTGGGCGGCCCCGCCCCGGTGCTCGCCTACGGCGGGCCGCCGCCGTGGCGGTGGTCCGACCTGGCGACCTCGTGGACGGCCGAACCGCTGGTGCTGGTGCTGTCGGTGCTGCTCGCCGCCTGGTACCTGGGGGCGGTGCGCAGGGTCGACCGGGCGGGCGCCGGAGGGCCGTCCGGTGGCGGGTCCTCGGACGGCGGACTCCCCGGTGGCGGGTCCTCGGGCGGCGGGCGCTGGCAGCCGACCCGGACCGCCGCCTTCCTCGGCGGGCTGCTGCTGTGGATCTGGTGCACCTGCTCCGGGCTCGGCGTGTACGAGCGGATCCTGTTCACCGACCGGGCCGTGCAGGTCGTGCTGCTGCTGATGGTCGTCCCGCTGCTGCTCGCGCTCGGCGCCCCGGTCTCGCTGCTGGTCGAGGCGGCCCCGGCGGCCCGGCGGGAGCGCCTCCTGCGGGCGCTGCGCAGCCGTCCGTCCAAGGTGCTGATGTTCCCGGCGGTCTCCACCGGGCTGCTGATGGCGCCGCCGTGGCTGCTCTACTTCACGCCCTGGTACGAGTGGTCGGTGTCCAGCGGGCTCGGCAACGTCGTGCTGCACCTGGCGCTGGTGCTGCTGGGCCTCGCCTACTTCTGGCCGAGGCTGCAACTGGACCCGGTCGGGCACGAGTACCCGCACCTGGTGGGGCTGTTCATCACCTTCGCCGAGGTGATCTTCGACGCGGGCCTCGGGATCGTGCTGATCTACGGCGGGCACCTGGTGGCCGAGCACTACTACATGGCGCTCGGGCGGCCGTGGGGGCCGAGCCTGGCGCAGGACCAGACCTGGGGCGGCAACGCGTTCTGGGTGCTGGGGGACCTGGTCGGGCTGCCGTTCCTGGCCGCGCTGGTGCGGCGGATGGTGGTGCAGGGGCGGGAGGAGACCAGGGCGGTGGACGCCGACCTGGACGCCCGGTTCGAGGCGGCGGCCGCGCGGGCGCGGGAGGCGGGGCTGCCGGAGGAGGACGAGACCGGGATGCGGCCGTGGTGGCTGGACGATCCGAACCTCAGGCAGCGCTACGGAGGGTAGCGGGTGGCGTGTTCGCCGGGCCGTTTGTGCGGGCCAATTTTGGCCCTCTGTGGCCCCGTTGAGTGCCTCCGCGTCGCATTTCCGCAGGTCAAAAATAGGTTGGCCACAATCCCCCTCTCCGCTAGCGTGTGACACGTCCGGTTCGGGGGCCATTGGGCCGCCCGAGGAGTAGAGAGCAGGAGGTGAACCCCGTGGTCGTTGTCGCCCCGATAGCTGCCCAGGGCAGCACTCGCGTTCACCTCCTTTCCCCGGCCGCCGGCTGAGCCCTTCGCGCCAGCCGTAGCCCGCCGGGACCATCTCCTCCCGAAGGGCCACTGCGTTGTTCAACGCTGCCTCCGTTTCTTCTTCCTCCTCCGCGCACGCTTCCGCCGACTCCTCCGCGGACGCCTCCGTCGGCGCATCCGCCCTGACCGGCTACGGCTGGACGGCCGAACTCGCGGAGCTGTTCGCCCCGTTCGCCGAGGCCGGGCTGATCCCGGCCCGGATCGTCCGGGTCGACCGCGGCCAGTGCGACGCCGTGATCGCCGACCCGGAGACGGGCGAGCCGCGCACCGTCCGGTTCGACACCCGGTCGGTGGGCGACGCCGACATGATCAACTGCCCGTGCACGGGCGACTGGGCGGCCGTGGACCTCCACGCCCTGCCGATGGCCTCCGTGGCCGCGCTGCTGCCGCGCTCCACCGCGATCATCCGCAAGGTGGCCGGCAAGCGCTCCGACGGCCAGGTGCTGGCCGCCAACGTCGACACCGTGCTGATCGCCTCCTCCCTCGCGGTCGATCCCGACCTCGGCCGGATCGAGCGCTTCCTCGCCCTGGCCTGGGAGTCCGGCGCCGATCCGCTGGTCGTCCTCACCAAGGCCGACCTGGTCGACGACGCGGACTTCATCCGGGCCGACGTCGAGGGGGTCGCCCCCGGGGTTCCGGTGCTCGTGGTGAGCGCCGAGACGGGCGAGGGCATGGACGTCCTGCGCGCCTGCACCCCCGGCACCACCGCCGTGATCGGCCAGTCCGGCGTCGGCAAGTCCACGCTCACCAACGCGCTGGTCGGCATCGACGTGATGACGGTCCAGGAGGCCCGCTCGGTCGACCAGAAGGGCCGCCACACCACGACCACCCGCGAGCTGATCCCGCTGCCCGGCGGCGGCGTGCTGATCGACACCCCCGGGCTGCGCGAGGTCGGCCTCTACGGTGGCGAGGGCGTGGACCTGGCCTTCGCCGACATAGCCGAGCTGGCCGAGGAGTGCCGCTTCCACGACTGCGGCCACCACACCGAGCCCGGCTGCGCGGTGCAGGCGGCACTGGCCGACGGCACCCTGCCGCAGCGCCGGATGGACAGCTACCTCAAGCTCCAGCGCGAGAGCGACTGGATCGCCTCGCGCACGGACGCCCGGGTGGCCAAGGCGCGGTTGAAGAAGTGGAAGGCGATCAACAAGTCGATGCGAGCCGCGGGAGGTCCGGTGAAGCGCTGACCTCGGCTCCGGCCGGCCGCCGGGAAACGGCCGCCGGCCGGCCTTCGCCGGGCCCGCCCGGCTCAGCGGAGGTCAGCCACCAGGCGGAAGCGCTGCAGGACCAGCGGGGTGGTGTCGTCCACGGTGAAACCCGGGTCATCGAGGGCTTCGAGCAGCTCCGGACTGCGCCAGAACCGCTCGTGTCCCGCCCGCCATTCGGCGACGCTGGTGAACCCCTCACCCTCGTCCAGGGCGTGCTGGAGGTCGACGTCGGCGAGCGGGGTCACCTGGACGTCCGTGGTCTCGATCACGGCGACCCTGCGGCCGTCCGAGTCGAGCACGGCGGCCCGCTCGCCGACCAGGGGCAGGGGCTCGTTCTCGTGCTCGTAGTCGGCGACCAGGCCGGTGGTGCTGGTCTTGGAGGTGTCGAGGATCGCGGCGACCAGCTGATCCCGCAGCGGGCCGGGGAACGCGAACTCGGCCGACGGCAGGGCGGCGACGCGCGGGTCGTCCACGCCGGTGTAAGGCTGCTGCTCGTTCATCCGGCGAGGGTAGCCGCGGGGCGGCTCGGCTGGCCTGCGATTTTCGGGCGGCGCTCCGACCGGCAGCCGCAGGCACCTGGGCGGCGCGGCGAGTCCCCGGCCTGGGGCGTGACCGGCCTGGCGAGGCGCGGTGTGCGTCACCGGCTCGGCTCCGACACCACCCTGGCGAGGCCCGGTGCTGCCCCGGCTGCGCCTGGGCGCGGGCTGTCGAGCCGTGGGGCCTCCATGGGGCCATGGCTCATGAGGTGAGGCGGTGGCGGGAGGCAGCGGGGATGGGGGAGGGAGGGGGGAGGGGGAGGGCCCGGGCAGTCAGGTAGTAACTCTCCCGCCGAGGTTCCGTCGCCGCTCCGGCGGCCGGAGCGGCGACGGGGCGCGCACCAGGGGGCGCTCCGGAACGGCGATGTCCGATTTTCGCCAGTCACCCCCCGGCCCGTGCCGCAGACTGGACCACGTGATAGACGACG
>NZ_JBHUAF010000474.1:0-5648 GCF_042789895.1 Kitasatospora sp. NPDC056783 | reverse complement strand
CCCCGCGCACGTGCGCGGGGGCCGGGCGGTCGTGGTTCTCCGGGCGTGGTGCCCGGGGTCAGGCCACGGTGACGGTGAGGAGGCCGTCCGGGGTGGGGGTGACGGTGATGCCGGTGAGGGTGGCCGCGTGGGCGTCCGGGTGGTGGGGGAGGGCGCGGGGGCCGATGCCGATGACGCGGGCGCCGGCGGCCTTGGCGGCGGCGATGCCGGCGCCGGAGTCCTCGAAGGCGAGGCAGTCGGCGGGGGCGAAGCCGAGGGCGGCGGCGCCCTTGAGGAAGCCCTCGGGGTCGGGCTTGCCGGCGCCGACGGACTCGGCGGTGATCAGGACGGGCGGCAGCGGGAGGCCGGCCGCGGCCATCCGGACCCGGGCGAGCGGTTCGTCGGCGGAGGTGACCAGGGCGTGCGGGAGGCCGGCCAGGGAGGCGAGGAAGGCGGGGGCTCCGGGGACCGGGACGACGCCCTCGGTGTCGGCGCGCTCCTCGGCGAGCATCCGCTCGTTGTCGGCCAGGTTGGCCTCGACCGGGCGCTCGGGAAGCAGCACGGCCATGGTCGTGTGGCCCTGCCGCCCGTGGGCGACGGCGAGCACCTCGGCGGGGTCCAGGCCGTGTCGTTCGGCCCAGCGGCTCCAGCAGCGTTCGACCACGGCGTCGGAGTCGACCAGGGTGCCGTCCATGTCCAGGAGGAGGGCGCGGGCGGTCAGCCGTATGGGGGTGGTGGGCACGGGAAAGCTCCTCGGGGAAGGGGGTGGGAAGGATCAGCCGAGCAGGTGGGCGTTGACCGCCCGTGCTTCCTCGGCCAGCTCCGGCAGCTCCAGCACCTCGACGCCGGCCGCCGTCAGCAGGGCGGTGCCCTGGCAGTCCGTGACGAACAGGTCCGGCTCGCGCCAGGCGACCACCACGCGCGGGACGCCCGCCGCCAGGAGCAGCCGGGCGCACGGTGTCGGCCGTGAGGCGCGCTGCCCGCAGGGCTCCAGCGAGCTGTAGACGGTCGCGCCGCGCAGCCGGGGATCGCCCGCCGGGAGCTTGGCCAGGGCCGCCTCCTCGGCGTGGTCGTGCGGGTCCGACTCCCGGCTGTAGCCCTCCGCCAGCACGGTGCCGTCGGCTCCGACGATCACCGCGCCGACGGAGAAGGCCGTCCCGGACGGCGGGCAGCGGCGGGAGAGTTCGACGGCCCGGCGCAGGTGGTCGAGGTCGGCGGCGGTGGCGGACTGGGTCACGGCGCGGGCTCCTTCGGGGCGTACCTGAGCAGGACGACATCGCCCACGGTACGTGCCTCCAGCAGTCGCATCCGCCGGGTCGGGCCGCCCGGGAACGCGGCCGGGCGGACGAACCGGGGTGCCCCGGCCTGGCCGACCAGCAGGGGGGCGACGGCCAGCTGGAGCTCGTCCGCCAGCCCCTGGGACAGGAACTGGGTGTGCACGCCGCCGCCGCCCTCGACCATCAGCCGGCGCACCCCGCGCGCCCCCAGGTCGTCCAGCACCGCGCCGAGGTCCACCGCGTCGCCGAGCGCGACGACCTCGACCGGCGAGTCCAGCCGCGGGCGCAGCACCGCCGCCCCGGTGTCCGTGCTGTAGACGAGCTTGGCGCCGCCGGTGTGCCAGAACCGCAGACCGGCGTCGAGCGCGCCGCTCGCGCTGAGCGTCACCTTCAGCGGGTGTTCGGGCCGGCCGGCCGCCCGCGGGGGGGCCCGGCGGCCGGGGTCGCCGACCAGCAGCCGGGGGTTGTCCGCGCGCAGCGTGTTGCCGCCGACCAGGATCGCGTCGGCGGCCGCGCGCTCCTCGTCGACCCGGTCGAAGTCGGCGGCGTTGGAGAGCAGCAGCCGCTCGGGGGAGGCGTCGTCGAGGTGGCCGTCGAGCGAGACGGCGGCGCTGAGCAGGACGAAGGGGCGCGGGCCGGGCATGGGCGGGGACCGTTCTGTCGGGGGCGCCTCCACGGTACGGCGGCCCGGCGCGGTCCGGGCCCGCGCCGGCCGATCGGCCGACATGTGAGACGGATCTTCTCGGGATTCGGACATCGGAGTAGCGTCACGGAGCGTCGGAACCGACCACGTCCGAGGGGGACGCCATGACCGAACCGCAGCCCGCCGCCGTCTACACCCACGGCCACCAGGAGGCCGTGCTGCGCTCGCACCGCTCCCGCACCGCCGCCGACTCGGCCGGCTACCTGCTGTCCGAACTGCGGCCCGGGCAGTCCCTGTTGGACGTCGGCTGCGGGCCGGGCACGATCACCGCGGACCTCGCCGAGCTGGTCGGCCCAGAGGGGCGGGTGGTCGCCGTGGACACCTCCGCCGAGGTGCTGGAGCAGGCGGCCGGGCACGCCGCCGCCCGGGGTCTGTCCCAGGTCGTCTTCGAGCGCGCCGACGTGCACCGACTGCCCTACGGGGACGGCGAGTTCGACGTGGTGCACGCCCACCAGGTGCTCCAGCACGTGGCCGACCCGGTGGCCGCGCTGCGCGAACTGCGGCGGGTGACGGCGCCGGGCGGCGTGGTCGCGGTGCGGGACGTCGACTACGCCTCGATGACCTGGTTCCCGGAGGTGCCCGCGCTGGACCGGTGGCTGGAGCTGTACCGGCGCACCGCCCGTGCCAACGGCGGTGAGCCGGACGCCGGCCGGCGGCTGCTGTCCTGGGCCCGCGCGGCCGGCTTCGCCGAGGTCACCGCGAGCGCCACGACCTGGACGTTCGCGACGCCCGAGCGGCGCGCCTGGTGGGGCGGGATGTGGGCGGACCGCGTGACGGGCACCGCGCTGGGCCGTACGGCGGTCGAGCGGGGCTTCGCGGAGCCGGACGAACCGGACCGGATCGCGGACGGCTGGCGGGAGTGGAGCGCCGCCGGGGACGGCTGGTTCTCGATGCTGCACGGCGAGGTCCTGGCCCGGGGCTGAGCGGGCGGGCGGCGGCCGGGGAAGGGCGGGCAGGTGTTCGGAAAGATCGGGTAAAGTCGCGCGACCGTTCAGATCGGGCCCGTTCGGGTCCGAGCCATGGTGCCGGGGCCGGGCCGATGCCCGTTCCGGCGGGTTGGGGGAGTCCACGTGTCCACGCCTGAGTCCGAGCGGCCCGCCTCGGGGCCGCAGTCGCCCGCGGCCACGGCGGCCGGTGCGGACGTGGGCGCGGGTGCGGAGCCGGCAGCGGTGGTGGCAACCGCGCCGGAAGCGGCGCCGAAGGCTCCGGCGGCCGGTCAGGACCCGCGGGTCGACTTCCGTAGGGACGCGGTCGAGACCGAGGGGCTCGCCGAGCCCGAGCGGGCGGCCCCGGTGGACCCCTGGGCCGCACCCGACCTCACCGCCGGCCCGTTCGCCACCCCGCCCGTCGCCACCCCGTTCGCCGCGCCGGCCCCCCAGGCCGTCCCGCCGTCGGCCGCCCCGCCCCAGCCGCCGCACCCGCTGCCCGCCGGCGGCTGGGCCTCCGCGGCCCCCGTCACCCCCGCCGAACCCGCGGCCCGGCCGGGCTTCCCGCCGGGCCACCCCTACGGCCCGGTGCCGGCCCCCGGCATGCCCTTCGCCGCCCCCGGCCCCGCCCCCACCAGCGGTCTGGCCGTCGCCTCCCTGGTCACCGGCCTGCTCCTGGTGGCCCCGGTGGCCCTGGTGCTCGGGATCGTCGCGCTGGTCCGGATCAACCGCCGCGGGGAGCGCGGCTCCGGTCTGGCGGTGACCGGCCTGGTGCTCGGCACGATCGGCACGCTGCTGCTGGCCCTCGGGCTCGGCGCCGCCGACTTCGGCTCGGCGCGGGACGGCCGCTTCGGCCGGCCCCTGAAGGCGCCGGCCGGCTCGGTGGCCTGGTCCGACCTCAAGGCCGGCGACTGCTACGACTCCCCCCGGGGCGGAACGACGGAGGGCGGGGACGGCGACGCGAAGGTGTACTGGGTGCACCGGCTGGCCTGCGCCGACCCGCACCACGGCGAGGTGGCGGGCACCGCCGGCCTCCCGAGCGCCGACGGTCCGTACCCGGGCGAGAGCGAGGTCCGCGCGTCGGCCGCCCGGCTGTGCCACAAGGTGCTGGGCGACTACGCGTTCGACCAGTGGGTCGTCCCGGACGGCATGGACGACGTCTACCTCTACCCGACCGCGAAGAACTGGGCGTCCGGCGACCGCTACGTGACCTGCGCCTTCGAGGACCGCGAGGACCGGCACCAGGGCACGGTCCGCACCGACCGGAGCCGGCTGACCGCGCCCCAGCTGGCCTACCTGGAGGCCGCCCGGGGCTTCAACGACGCGTACCTGGACCAGCCGGCGGGGGAGGTCTCCGACGCCGAGGCCGAGTACCGGGTGTGGGCCCGTCAGGTGGCCGCGGCCACCCGGGCCGAGGCGGCGGCGCTGAGCGCGCCGTCGGCGCCCTGGCCCGCCGAGGTCCAGCCGAAGATCGCCAAGCTGGTCGAGGCCAAGTCCCAGGCGGCGGCCGCCTGGGACGCGATGGCCTCCGGCGGCGACGTGGAGGGGGACTTCCGCCGCGCCGGGGTGCTGGAGGCCAAGACGGGGCCGACGGTCCTGGAGATCCGCCGCGGGCTGAGCCTGTCCACCGGCGAGCAGGCCCCCGACCTGCGGGTCTGAGCGGCCTCCCGGCCGGTTACCGAGCGTTGACCGTACCCACACCCGCTGGTAACCCGCCGACCGTACGGTGACGGGCACGTCCCCGGCCCGACCCCCACGCGAGCCGGGGACCGACCGCCCCGCGCCCGGGCGCGCGACAGCCCGTGCGCGCCCCGGTACCCTCCGGCCATGGGCACCTACCGGGTGATGCGGCAGGACGACAACGGCAACCGCTTCCTGGTCGCCAGGGACCTCGACCGGGCCGCGGCCCGACGGCTGGCCGCCGAGTTCGAGGCCCGCGGCCACAAGCAGATGTACTGGGTGGAGGAGGACGGGGCGGCCCGGCCGGAGCCGGCGGACGGGACGGTCCGCAACGCCTGAACCCGTAGGGTCGGGCCCATGGACGCGACCGCCGCCACCCCCGCCGCCCCCGCCGCCGGCCCCGAGGGCCCCGCCGCCCCCCGGATCGTCGTCGGCGGCGCCCTGGTCCGCCACGGCCGGGTGCTCGCCGCCCGGCGCAACGCGCCCGAGTCGGTGGCCGGGCGGTGGGAGTTCCCCGGCGGGAAGGCCGAGCCCGGCGAGACCGAGGCGCGGGCACTGGAACGGGAGCTGCTGGAGGAACTCGGCGTACGGGCGCGCGCGCTGACCCGGCTGCCGGGCGCGTGGGCCGTGCGCCCCGGCCTGGAGCTGCGCTTCTGGGCCGCCGAATTGCTGGCCGGTGAGCCGCGCGCGCTCCAGGACCACGACGAGCTGCGCTGGCTGGGCCCGGACGAGCTGGACACGGTGGACTGGATCGACCACGACCGTGACGTACTGCCGCACGTCGCCGAGCTGCTGCTCACGGCCGAGAGCCCGGCGCCCGCCGAGGGCGCGCAAGGCTCCGACGACACACCTCCCCCGGGCGACGCGCCGTCCGCCGAGTAGGTCAATCGGACAAGACGACCCGGCCGCCGGGATAGCCTGGATGCCGCTGGGTATGTCACTTTTCGGCACTATTCGTCACCATCGGTGAGCCGTTCCCAGCCGGCGACGCCGATCCCGACCAGAGCCGGAGGCCCCGTCGGTGTCGAGTACCGGGAACGGCGGCGGGGGAGAGCGGCGGGCAGGCTCCCCGGGGAGCGCCGC
>NZ_JBHUAF010000473.1:0-5666 GCF_042789895.1 Kitasatospora sp. NPDC056783 | reverse complement strand
GCTCCGGGCCGGGCTCGGAGCACGCCGCAAAACGCCCTGTCTCCGGGAAACGCCCCGTCCCCGGGAAGCGGCCTCGTTCCCCGGAAGTACGGGGCCGAACGCCGCGGTACTCGCGGCACCACAGGACGAGGAACTCCGGTCCGGCCGGCCCTCAGGCCTCCTCGCGCCAGCCGTCGTAGCCGGACGCGAGGGTGTCGAGGGCGTGCAGCAGGGCAGGGGTCCAGCCGCTTTCGGGGGCCTCGGCCACGATCAGCCACTGGGCGTCCTCGGCGTCGTCCTCGCCCGCGAGCGCGTCGCGGACGACTTCGAGCTCGCCGAGGTCGGGCTGGGCGGCGCCGAGTTCCTCGGCGGCCTCCTCGGCGGCGTCGCGGTCAGGCAGGACGAGTAGCTGCCGGGCGTACGGGTCGTCGACGTCCGGGAGGTCGGTGGTGTGGTTCTCGCTCACCCGGCCATTGTCCAGGCCGGGCCGTCCGCTCCGTCGGGCGGGAGTGTCCGTGACCCGTGGGATGCTGGTACGCGATGGCCAGGAAGAGTGCACCCGACGACCTGCTCGCCCCGCTGACCCTCGCGGTCGGCCAGGAGGAGCTGCTGCTGGACCGCGCGGTCGCCCAGGTGGTGGCGGCGGCGAAGGCGGCGGACCCGGACACCGACGTGCGGGATCTGCCGCCCGGTGGCCTGCAGCCGGGCAGCCTGGCCGAGCTGACCACGCCGTCGCTGTTCGCCGAGCGCAAGGTGATCGTGGTCCGGGCCGCGCAGGACCTCTCCGCCGACTCGGTGAAGGAGGTCAAGGCGTACATCGAGGCGCCGGCCGAGGAAGTGATCATGGTGTTGGTGCACGCCGGAGGCGCCAAGGGCAAGGGCCTGCTGGACGCCGGGCGCAAGGCCGGCGGGCGGGAGGTGGCCTGCGCCAAGCTGGCCAAGGCGAGTGAGCGACTGGCCTTCGTCAAGGGCGAGTTCCGCACCCTGGGCCGTTCCGCGACGCCGGAGGCCTGCCAGGCGCTGCTGGACGCGCTCGGCAGTGACCTGCGCGAGCTCGCGGCCGCGTGCAGCCAGCTGACCTCGGACGTCGAGGGCACGATCGACGAGACGGTGGTGGCCCGCTACTACAGCGGCCGGGCCGAGGCGACCGGGTTCGAGGTGGCCGACCTCGCGGTCACCGGCCGGGCGGCGGAGGCGCTGGAGCGGCTGCGCTGGGCGCTGGCCGTCGGCCAGCCGCCGACCGGCATCACCTACGCGCTGGCCTCCGGCGTGCGCAGCATCGGGCGGTTGGCGAGCGCGGGGCGGAACATGCGCCCGGGGGACCTGGCCCGGGAGCTGGGCATGCCGCCGTGGAAGGTCGACCGGGTCCGCCAGCAGATGCGCGGCTGGACGGGTGACGGGGTGGCCGCCGCGCTGACCGCGATCGCCCAGGCCGACGCCGCCGTCAAGGGCGGCTCGGACGATCCGGCCTTCGCCCTGGAGCGCGCGGTGGTCGCCGTCGCCCGGGCCGCCCGGGCAGGGTCCCGCCCGGCGTACTGACGGCGGCGGGTCGGCACGCGGCAGCAGACGGCGGCACGTGGCGGCGGGGTCGGCGACGCCAGCTGGCGGGCCTACTTCTTCATGGCCCGGACGGCGTCCTGCCCGTCGGACTGGAGCGTGCCGCGCAGGTCGTCCTTGGAGGGCGGCTTGCCCTTCCCCGCGGTGTAGCTGGCCGTGTAGTTGATGTAGTAGGTCATCCCGCCGTCGATGATGTCCAGTTCGGCGTAGACGCTGTGGTACTGGTCCGAGCCGTCGTCCTTGTACAGGAAGTACGCCTGCTCGCCGAGCCCCGGGATGTCGGTGACCTGGTAGCCGCGCGCCCGGTACAGCTCCTTGTTGGCCTGCAGCTCGGGTGCCGGGTTGACCGCCTTGTGCAGGTCGACGCGCATGTAGACGTTGGCGAACTCGCTGTCGCTGTTGCCGCCGGTGCGCTTGAGCGACATCGAGCAGTTCATGCTGTCCAGCGCGGGGTGCCGGTCCGTGTGGTGGGTCGGCGCGGAGGTGTCCGAGACGGAGTACGTCTGGAGGAGCTTGTTGGGCTTCCCGGTGGTGCAGAAGTCGTCCGAGAGGTGGTAGCCGTTCAGACCGCGCGGTGAGGAGTCGCTGGTGACCATGCCCGGGACGACCATCACGGCGGCGGTCCAGCCGATCGAGACGGCCACGGCGCCGGCGAAGGCCCAGGCGGCGTTGCGGCGCAGGTTGCCCCCGGCCCGCCCGGCAGAACCGGTGGCAGGCATCCCGGGCATCCCCGCGGCGCCGGGCATTCCTGCCACCCCGGGCATCCCCGGCCGGCCGGGCGGCGGCTGAGGCGGTCCGAACCCCGGCACCCCCGCCTGCGGCGGCTGTTGCTGCTGGGGGAAGCCGTACCCCGGCCCGTTCGAAGCCGGTGGCGGCGGTGGCGTCGTCATGGAAGGTCCCCCCTGGGCCTGGCGGTGCGGGGTGCTCCCCGCACCTCGTCGAACCCGACCGACCATAGCGGCCGGGCCGCGGACCGCGACCGGCGCCGCCGTCGCCTCCCGGAAGGAGGCGGACTGCGACGCCTGTCGCACTGCTTGGTGCACCGCACCCGCGTGGCGAACGCAGGCCGCGTACGGTGCGAGTCTTGCGCGCCTCGGGGGTCCGGGTAGAGGGCCGGGTCGTCCCGAAGCGGTGGGGGCTCAGCGGCCCCCGGGGCGTCAGGCCTGGGCGGCCACGTTGACGCGCTTGGTGATGGCCGACTTCTTGTTGGCGGCCTGGTTGGCGTGGATGACGCCCTTGCTCACGGCCTTGTCCAGCGCCTTGGAGGCGGCGCGGGCCAGCACGACGGCCTTCTCGGTCTCGCCGGCGGCAGCGGCCTCACGGGCCTTGCGCAGAGCGGTCTTCAGCGAGGACTTGACGGCCTTGTTGCGCAGGCGCGCCTTCTCGTTGGTCTTGTTGCGCTTGATCTGGGACTTGATGTTCGCCACGAAGGAGCCTCAGTCTGTCTAAAGAAATCCGAACGGGTTCGCACCCGACGGCCGTCGGACCTGCTGAGAGGGCATGCCGAGGCCAGGTGCAGCAGCCCACGCTACCAGGGGCCGCCCGCCCGCCCCAAACCGGGAGCGTCAGCGACCCGGTGGTACCGGGGCCGGGGTGGCGGGGCCCGGGGTGGCGGGGCCGAGGGCGTCGAGCAGTGGCTCGCCGTAGTGCTCGACCTCCGGGAACGGTCGGTAGAAGTGGTGCAGCAGCGCGCGCCAGCGCTGGTACTCCGGGGAGTGGCGGAAGCCCTCGGTGTGGTCGGCGAGGGTGTCCCACTCCACCTGGAGCAGGAACCGGGAGTCGCGGCCCTCGTCGAGGCAGCGCCGCAGCCGCAGGGAGCGGAAGCCGGGCTGGGCGGCGATCAGCGGGCGGGCCTCGGCGAAGGCGGCGAGGAACTCCTCCTCCCGGCCGGGCAGGACGTCGAGCAGGGCGTTTTCGAGGATCACGGCGGCCCATCCTGCCGCCCGGGGCGCCGGCGGGGGAAGCGCCTGGGAGAACGGTGGGGGAAGCACCGAGGGGACCACCGAGGAGAGCGACGGGGGAAGCACCGGGGAGAGTGCCGAGGAAAACGGCGTCGAGGAGCGGCGGAAGGCATGGGCGGTGCCCGAACGGCAGCCCGGTCCGTGGTCGTGGGAAGATGGGAGGAACTATTTCGATCGGACGAGACTGTCCGGTCCCCGGGAAACCGGTCAGCGATGACCCGGACACCCCCGGCCCCGGACCAACGGAGAATCGGACCAAGGTGCCCGCGACCCCCAGCAATGTGCCAGAGCCCAGCCGTACCGACCCGGCGCTGATCCGCAACTTCTGCATCATCGCCCACATCGACCACGGCAAGTCGACGCTCGCAGACCGGATGCTGCAGATCACCGGCGTGGTCGACCCCCGGCAGATGCGTGCCCAGTACCTCGACCGCATGGACATCGAGCGTGAGCGCGGCATCACCATCAAGTCGCAGGCGGTCCGCCTCCCGTGGGCGCCGAAGACCGGTCCGGACGCCGGGACGACGCACATCCTCAACATGATCGACACCCCCGGCCACGTGGACTTCACGTACGAGGTGTCCCGCTCCCTCGCCGCGTGCGAGGGCACCATCCTGGTGGTCGACGCCGCCCAGGGCATCGAGGCGCAGACCCTCGCCAACCTGTACCTGGCGCTGGAGAACGACCTCACGATCGTCCCGGTCCTCAACAAGATCGACCTCCCGGCCGCCCAGCCGGAGAAGTACGCGGCCGAGATCGCCCACATCATCGGCTGCGACCCGAGCGACGTCCTCCAGGTCAGTGCCAAGACCGGTCTGGGCGTCGAGGACCTGCTGGACCACATCGTCAACACCATCCCGGCCCCGGTCGGCGTCAAGGACGCCCCGGCCCGCGCGATGATCTTCGACTCGGTGTACGACTCCTACCGCGGCGTGGTCACCTACGTCCGAGTGGTGGACGGCCAGCTCACCAAGCGCGAGCGCATCCAGATGATGTCCACCGGCGCCACCCACGAGCTGCTGGAGATCGGCGTCATCTCGCCCGAGCCGAAGGTCGCCGACGGCCTCGGCGTCGGCGAGGTGGGCTACATCATCACCGGTGTGAAGGACGTCCGGCAGTCCAAGGTCGGTGACACGATCACCTCGATGCACAAGGGCGCCACCGAGCCGCTCGGCGGCTACAAGGACCCGCGCCCGATGGTGTTCTCCGGCCTCTACCCGCTGGACGGCTCGGACTACCCGCTGCTGCGCGACGCCCTGGACAAGCTGCGGCTCAACGACGCCGCCCTGGTGTACGAGCCGGAGACCTCGGTCGCGCTCGGCTTCGGTTACCGCTGTGGCTTCCTCGGTCTGCTGCACCTGGAGATCATCCGGGAGCGGCTGGAGCGCGAGTTCAACCTCGACCTGATCTCCACCGCCCCCAACGTGGTCTACCGGGTGGTCATGGAGGACGGCACCGAGCACACCGTCACCAACCCGAGCGAGTTCCCCACCGGCAAGATCGCCGAGGTGTTCGAGCCGGTCGTGCGCGGCACCATCCTCGCGCCCAACGAGTTCGTCGGCGCGATCATGGAGCTCTGCCAGGCCCGCCGCGGCAACCTCCAGGGCATGGACTACCTGTCCGAGGACCGGGTCGAGCTGCGCTACACCCTGCCGCTCGCGGAGATCGTCTTCGACTTCTTCGACCAGCTGAAGTCCAAGACCCGCGGTTACGCCTCGCTGGACTACGAGCCCATCGGCGAGCAGTCCGCGAACCTGGTCAAGGTCGACATCCTGCTGCACGGCGACGCGGTGGACGCCTTCTCCGCGATCGTCCACAAGGACAAGGCCTACGGCTACGGCGTGATGATGGCGGGCAAGCTCCAGAAGCTCATTCCGCGCCAGCAGTTCGAGGTGCCGATCCAGGCGGCCATCGGCTCCCGGGTGATCGCCCGTGAGACGGTCCGCGCGATCCGCAAGGACGTCCTCGCCAAGTGCTACGGCGGTGACATCTCGCGTAAGCGCAAGCTGCTGGAGAAGCAGAAGGAAGGCAAGAAGCGGATGAAGATGGTCGGCCGCGTGGAGGTCCCGCAGGAGGCCTTCATCGCCGCGCTGTCCAGTGACGACAGCGGTGGCGGCAAGGCCAAGAAGTAACCCTCGCGGGAGCGAGGCGGAGCGCGGGTGAGGCGCC
>NZ_JBHUAF010000472.1:0-5736 GCF_042789895.1 Kitasatospora sp. NPDC056783 | reverse complement strand
GCCGAAGGCCGGCCGGGTCGGTAACCCCTTGACCCGGCCGGCCTTCGGCGCGCTGCGTGCTGGTGATCCGGTGATCCGGTGATCCGGTGAGCTGGTGTCAGATGCTGGCGACCACCCGGTCGGCGAGCACGTAGACGGCCTCCTCGTCGGTGGAGAAGGTCAGCGAGTACGAGCCGGAGAAGCGCGAGCCGCCGAGCAGCCGGACGTGCTCACCGGCGCGGACCGCGTCGATCAGCCGGTAGGCGGCCTCCCGGTCGCCCGGGGCCACGCAGAGGGTGGTGCCGTCGGCGAAGGCGTACACGTCCAGGGTGCCCAGCGGGCCCGGGCGGACGTCGATCAGGGCGACGGCCTCCTCGGCGAGTGCGGCCAGCCGGTTGTCGGTCCACTCCCGGGACGGCGCCTGGCTGGGCACGAAGTCGGGGTGCGAGGGGTGGCGGCGCGGGTCGGGCGCGGCGACCGGGGCCTCCTCGACGGCCGGGTCGGCGTCCAGCAGCCCGGCCTCCAGGCCGGTGGCCAGCAGGTCGGCCTCCCGGCGGGCCCGGGCGTCCTTGGTCTCGCCGCCCGGGTGCCCGGGGCGCAGCGGCACGCCGCCCTCGCCGCCCGGCTCGACCGGGGCGGGGCCGCCCTCGTTGATCAGGTCCTCCAGCGCGGAGCGCAGCGCCTCGCCGAACTCCGGGTCCATCGTTCCGGCGTTGTCCACGGCGTCCTGCGGGCCGGTGGGGCGGGGGAAGAACAGCGGCCACTCGTCGGTTCCGGAGAACGCGCCGGTGAACGGGGAGTCGAGCAGTGGCGCGTCCTCGGCCGCGCGGGCCTCCTGCTCGGCCCAGAACGCCCGGGCCTCGGTGATCTCCCGCTCGCGGTCGGCGGCGAGCGCTTCGGTGACGGCCCGGCGTATCGCGGCCTCGTCCACCGGGGCCGGCGCGGTCCGGGCCGCGGCCTGCGCGTCCAGTCGGCGGGAGAGTCCGCGGAGGTGGAGCAGGACGGCGGTCGACACGGTGATCAGGATCAGCAGCAGGATGGTGTAGACGGCGCTCACGGAACGTACTCCTAGCGAGGAGCGGAACGGGGTTACGTGTCCACACTGCCGCATCTTGGGCTGTTACCGCAGTGGCGAATGTCCAATTCCTCCGGGACTTTCGCTCTTGTCCCCAAATTGTTAGGTAACACCGTTCTACGCAGTGGAGTTGATCCGCTCCGCAGTGTCGATTTCCGGGCCGAAAACGAAAGAAAAGAGGGCCGGATCGACCTCCCGGTGTGATCCGGCCCTCAATTACGCTGCGTCACTCCAAATGGGTGGTCCAGACCCTTCGGAGGGGGTCCGGGCGGTCAGCTGAGGCGCTCGATGACCATCGCCATGCCCTGGCCGCCGCCGACGCACATGGTCTCCAGGCCGAACTGCTTGTCGTGCCACTGGAGGGAGTTGATCAGCGTGGTGGTGATCCGGGCGCCGGTCATGCCGAAGGGGTGGCCGACGGCGATGGCGCCACCGTTGACGTTCAGCTTGTCCAGGTCGACGCCGAGGTCCCGGTAGGAGGGGATCACCTGGGCCGCGAAGGCCTCGTTGATCTCGACCAGGTCGATGTCGTCGATGGTCAGGCCGGCCCGCCGGAGCGCCTGCTTGGAGGCCTCGACGGGGCCGTAGCCCATGATCTCGGGGGAGAGCGCGCTGACACCGGTGGAGACCACCCGGGCGAGCGGGGTGATGCCGAGTTCGCGGGCCTTGGTGTCGGACATGACGACCAGAGCCGCGGCGCCGTCGTTCAGCGGGCAGCAGTTACCCGCGGTAACGGTGCCGTCGGGGCGGAACACCGGCTTCAGGCCGGCCACGCCCTCCAGGGTGACGCCGGCACGCGGGCCGTCGTCGGTGCTGACCACGGTGCCGTCCGGGAGCGTCACCGGGGTGATCTCGCGCTCCCAGAAGCCGGCCTTGATGGCGGCCTCGGCGAGGTTCTGCGAGCGGACGCCGAACTCGTCCTGCTCGGCGCGGGTGATGCCCTTGAGCGCGGCCAGGTTCTCGGCGGTCTGGCCCATCGCGATGTAGGCGTCCGGCAGCAGCCCGTCCTCGCGCGGGTCGTGCCAGCCCTCCCGTCGCCCACCACCCTCGTTCGAGGCGCTACGCGCCGCCCCCCACGTGCCCGCCTCGGCGCGCTGCTGGGTGCGGGCCCGGGCCTCGTCGAAGAGCGGGTTCATGGTGCCGGGCAGGCCGTCCGAGGTGCCGTTCACGCTGCGCGAGACGGTCTCCACGCCGGCCGAGACGAAGACGTCGCCCTCGCCCGCCTTGATCGCGTGCAGTGCCATCCGCGTGGTCTGGAGCGAGGAGGAGCAGTAGCGGGTGATGGTGGCACCGGGCAGGTAGTCCATGCCCATCTGGACGGCCACGATGCGGGCCAGGTTGTGGCCCTGCTCGCCGCCGGGCAGGCCGCAGCCCAGCATCAGGTCGTCGATCTGGCGCGGGTCGAGCTGCGGGACCTTGGCCAGAGCGGCCTGGATGACGTGGGCGGTCAGGTCGTCCGGGCGGACGTCCTTGAGCGAGCCCTTGAACGCCCGGCCGATCGGCGAACGGGTGGCGCTGACGATGACGGCTTCGGGCATGGCGGGCTCCTCGCTGAGTGACGGCGGATCTGACGTCCGGGAGGAAAGTTACCGTCTGGTAGATCAGGCGTCACCGGCCCCAGCGTGTGAGCTGGCCGACGTATTCCCCGAGGCCGTACCGGGCTCCTTCCCGTCCTCCTGGCCGTCCTCCGGCCCGTCCTCCTGGCCGTCCTCCGGCCCGTCCTCCTGGCCGTCCTCCTGGCCGTCCTCCGGCCCGTTCTCCGGAGTGGGCATGCCGATCCGCAGCCGGTGCCGCAACTGGGCCCAGCGGCGGCTCGCGCCCTCCGCCGCGACGGCCGCCACCTCGGTGCCCTCCCGGCCGGCCGCCGCGGCGGCGGCCACCGCGACCGGCAGCACCGCGCTGCCCGGGACGGTCGCGGTCGCGGGCTCCTCCTGCGGCCAGAGGCCGAGCGCGGCGCAGACGGAGGGCAGCACGGCCATCGCGGCGGTCGCGTAGCCCTGGGCGGAGGGGTGGTAGCGGTCGGCGGCGAACATCTCCGGGCGCGCGGCGAACTCCGGGCCCAGCAGCGAGCCGAGCGAGACCGTCCGGCCGCCCGCCTCGATCACCGCGATGGTCTGCGCGGCGGCCAGCTGCCGGCTCAGCCGCCGGGCCACCCAGCGCAGCGGCGGGCGCACCGGCTTGATCGTCCCGAGGTCGGGGCAGGTGCCCACGACCACCTCGCAGCCGTTGGCGCGCAGCGCGGCGACGGCCTCGCCGAGCTGGCGGACGGCCAGCTGGGCCGGGCTGTGTCTGGTCACGTCGTTGGCGCCGACGATGATCACCGCGATGTCCGGGCGGTGCCGCAGCGCCCGCTCCAGCTGGCCGGAGAGGTCGGCGGAGCGGCCGCCGGACCGGGCCACGTTGACCAGCCGGACCGGGCGCTCGGCCACCGAGGCGAGGCCGGCGGCGAGCAGGGCGCCCGGGGTCTCGCCGGCCCGGGCCACACCGAGGCCGGCGCCGGTGGAGTCGCCGAGGACGGCCAGCACCAGCGGGGCCGGCGGGGCGGCGGTGCGGTCGGCGAAGGCCTCGCCGTAGACACCGTCGGCCTTGGGCGGCTGGGTCTCCAGCACGCCGATGGCCTGGACGGCGAGCTTGCTCTCGGTCAGCAGCAGGCCGACCAGGCCCACGCCGAGCAGACCGAGCCCACCGCCGCCGTACGCCGCGGCGGTGGCGATCCGGCGGGCCACCCGCGCCCGCGAGTCCTGTGCCCCTGGCATGGCGGTGCCCCCTTCGCGTGCTCCCGGCCGGCCCCTCCGGCGGTACCCCGCTTCTACCCGCGTGGAGGGCCGGAGTACCGGCGGAGGTGGGCCATTGGTGAGCGGGGAGGGGGCCGGGGGCGTGGGCCGGCGGCGGGCCGTCGGGGCAGGGGGGAAGCAGGGGGGCCGCGGGGCGGGTGTCACGCCCTACGCTTTGCAGTACCGAAGCACTCGCATGCCCACAGACCGGGAGGACCCCCGTGCGGTACCACAATTCGATCATCGACCTGGTCGGCAACACGCCTCTGGTCAAGCTGAACAAGGTCACCGAGGGCATCAGCGCGACAGTGCTGGCGAAGGTCGAGTACTTCAACCCCGGTGGCTCGGTCAAGGACCGCATCGCGATGCGCATGATCGAGGCCGCCGAGGCCTCGGGCGCCCTCAAGCCCGGCGGCACCATCGTCGAGCCGACCTCCGGCAACACCGGCGTCGGCCTGGCGATCGTGGCCCAGCAGAAGGGCTACAAGTGCATCTTCGTCTGTCCGGACAAGGTCTCCACCGACAAGATCAACACCCTGCGCGCGTACGGCGCCGAGGTGGTCGTCTGCCCGACCGCCGTCGCCCCGGAGCACCCGGACTCGTACTACAACGTCTCCGACCGGCTGGTCCGGGAGACCCCGAACGCCTGGAAGCCGGACCAGTACTCCAACCCGGACAACCCGGCCTCGCACTACCACTCCACCGGCCCGGAGCTGTGGGAGCAGACCGACGGGAAGATCACCCACTTCGTGGCCGGCGTCGGCACCGGCGGCACCATCTCCGGCACCGGCAACTACCTGAAGGACGCCTCCGGCGGCAAGGTCAAGGTGATCGGCGCCGACCCGGAGGGCTCGGTCTACTCGGGCGGCACCGGCCGTCCGTACCTGGTCGAGGGCGTCGGTGAGGACTTCTGGCCGACCGCCTACGACCGCGATGTCGCGGACGAGATCGTCGCCGTCTCCGACAAGGACTCGTTCCAGATGACCCGCCGCCTGGCCAAGGAGGAGGGCCTGCTGGTCGGCGGCTCCTGCGGCATGGCCGTGGTGGCCGCGCTGGAGGTGGCCCGGAAGCTGGGGCCGGACGACGTCGTGGTGGTACTGCTGCCGGACGGCGGCCGCGGCTACCTGTCGAAGATCTTCAACGACGACTGGATGGCCGACTACGGCTTCCTGCCCTCCTCCACCGACGAGGCGCACATCGGCGAGGTGCTGGCCCGCAAGGAGTCCATCGCTCAGGGCGGCGTCCCGCAGTTCGTCCACATGCACCCGAACGAGACGGTCGCCGAGGCGGTCCGGGTGCTGCGCGAGTACGGCGTCTCGCAGATGCCGGTGGTCTCCCCGGGCGCCGGACACCCGGACATCATGGCCGGCGAGGTGATCGGCTCGGTGGTGGAGAAGCTGCTGCTGGAGGGCATCTTCGCGAAGGACATCGAGCTGACCGACACGCTGGACAAGGTGATGTCCAAGCCGCTGCCGGTGGTCGGCTCGGGCGAGACCGTCACCAACCTGATGACCGTGCTGGAGAAGGCCGACGCGGCCGTCGTGCTGGTCGAGGGCAAGCCGCAGGGCATCGTCACCCGCCAGGACCTGCTGGGCTTCCTGACCGGCCGCGGCCAGCACTGACGCGACGCCGCCGCCCCGGGGACGGCCGCGCGGGACCGTCCCCGGGAAGTGGTACACCGGCGTCACCTGTCCGCAGCACGTGGTTAACAAGCCTCCGGCATCGTGGTGGTCAACGGCAGGACGCCGAACGAGGCGACGGCAACCGTCCGGGAGCGGCTCCCCGGCGACCGCGGTCGGCTCCGGACACGCCGGGCGGACCTGACCGGCCCGTCGTGTCCTCCGCGGGGGGAGGCGCTGTCCCGCTCCTTCGCCCGGCTCCGGCCGGCCGACGGGGTGCGGTGGCTCC
>NZ_JBHUAF010000471.1:3962-5739 GCF_042789895.1 Kitasatospora sp. NPDC056783 | reverse complement strand
GGGCACGCACCGACCCCCGGGGCGCCGCGTCAGCGGGCGCCGGCCCTCGCGCGACGGTAGAGCACGCCGCCGCCGAGCATCAGGGCCAGACCGGCGGCGCCGAGCAGTTCGACGCCACCGGCGCCGGTGTGGGCCAGCTGGGCCGCCGGGGCGGGCGCGACGGCCGCCTCGGCCGCCACCGCCGGAGCGACGCCGCGCGGGACGGGCGGGGCCTCCTCCGCAGAGACCTGCGGCGGGGTCGGGCACTCCTCGGCGCAGCCCTCGGCCGGCGGGGCGACGGGCTTCGGGGCGGGCTTCTCCACGTTCGCGCAGTCGTTGCCGAAGGCCGGGTTGCCGACGCCGGCCACGTTCACCGAGTTGCCGCAGGCGTTGACGGGAACGTCGACCGGCGCCTGGACGCTGTTGCCCGAGAGCACGCCCGGCGAGTTGGTGGCGACGCCGGACGCGCCGGCCCCCGGGACGGTGACGCCGGCGCCCTGGTGGCCGCCGGCCTCGGAGCTGCCGAGTCCGCCGCCACCGAGACCGCCGGTGCCACTGCCACTGCCACTGCCACTGCCACTGCCACCACCGTGGCTGCCGGTGCCGGTGCCGGCGCCACCCACGCCACTGCCGCCGCCACCGGGCTGACCGGCCTGGGCGGGCTTGGCAGCGTGATGCGCTCCGCCGCTGACGTTGGCGCACTTGTTGCCGAAGGACGGGTTCAGCAAGCCGATCAGGTCGATCGTGTTGCCGCAGAGATTGACCGGCACATCGACCGGCACCTGCACCGAGTTGCCCGAGGCGACGCCCGGTGAACCCACGGCACCCCCCTGCGCCTCGGCGCCGCCCGCGTAGGCGTAGCCGGCGGTCGAGGCCAGCACACTGCCGGTGGCCACGGCCGTGAGGATCCCCTTCTTGGCTACATTCCTCATGTTTTCCCCTGACATTTCGAGACGACGTGTCGACCTTGACATGAACCTGTAAAAAAGTCGGAATTTCCGTATATCCGTAAATCACGCAAGGGCTGCGGCTGCACACGAGTTAACGAGGGGCCGACGGGGAGGTTGAGCCGAACGCATCGGCTTCACCCGATCGAGCGATTGCGCCGAAGCCCGTGTATCCGGAAGCCGGAGCCCGTGCACCCGGGAGCCACCGGAGACCGAACGCCCCCGGTGCGGCGCGTCCGCCGCCCGGGGGCCGGGGTGGGTCGGCTCAACAGGCCGCGACGGCCCGGAGGTCGACTCAGGCGTTGCCGCAGGTGTTGCCGAACGTCGGGTTCAGCAGGCCGACGATGCTCACGGTGTTGCCGCAGAAGTTCACCGGGACGTGCACCGGAACCTGGATCGTGTTCCCCGAGACGACGCCCGGGGAGCCGGCGGCCACACCCTCGGCGACGGCACCGCCGTGAGCGGACGCGACACCGGCGGCGGCGAACACCAGGCCACCTGTGGCGGCGGCGACAGCGGTGATCTTCTTGACCTTCATCATTCCTCCTGTATGGACAACGCAACCCGTTCGGCGGGCTGCACAGGGATGAACGACGTTGCGGCAAACGGGGTACGGAGTGGATCTCCCATTCACCCGCAACGGTGATGGATCGCACGCATGACCGGCCTTGGATTTCCAGCAGAATCGCTTCTGTTGATCTCCCCCAGCCCATCCCACAATCATCCGCTCCGACAATGCGGTCGGGGCCCCCCCCGGCCCGCCGGCAGCCGGCGGCCCAAGCCGCGGGGGCGAGGGGGGTGTGCGCGGGGGGCTGGATGGGGGGAGCGCCCCCGCCCCCGCCAACGCGCCC
>NZ_JBHUAF010000471.1:0-3952 GCF_042789895.1 Kitasatospora sp. NPDC056783 | reverse complement strand
CCAGTCGCCTGATCAGTGGCGGTTCAGCAGGCGTCGATGAAGCGGTCCAGCACCCGGACGCCGAACTTCAGGCCGTCCACCGGCACCCGCTCGTCGACGCCGTGGAACATCCCGGCGAAGTCCAGCTCCGGCGGCAGCTGGAGCGGCGCGAAGCCGAAGCAGCGGATGCCCAGGTCCTGGAAGGACTTGGCGTCCGTCCCTCCCGACAGGCAGTACGGCACCGCCCGGGCGATCGGGTCCTCGGCCCGCAGGGCGGTCTGCATCGCCTCGACCAGGGCTCCGTCGAAGCCGGTCTCGATCGCCTTGTCCGAGTGCAGGCTCTCGCGCTTCACGCGCGGGCCGAGCACGCTGTCCAGCTCGGTCAGGAACTCCTCCTCGAAGCCCGGCAGGAAGCGCCCGTCCACGTGCGCGGTGGCCTGACCGGGGATCACGTTGACCTTGTACCCGGCGCCGAGCATGGTGGGCTGGGCGGTGTTGCGCAGCGTGGTGCCGATCATCTTGGCGATGCCGCCGAGCACCCGCAGCGTCTCGTCCATGTTCTCCGGGTCCAGCTCGACCCCGAGCGCGTCCGACAACTCGTCCAGGAAGGCCCGGACGGTCTTGGTGATCCGCAGCGGGAACTGGTGCCGGCCGAGCCGGGCGACCGCCTCGCACAGCTCGGTGATCGCGTTGTCGTCGTTCTCCATCGAGCCGTGGCCGGCCCGGCCCTCGACCGTCAGGCGCATCCAGTGCATGCCCTTCTCGGCCGTCTCCACCAGGTAGAGGCGGACCTGGTCGTTGACGGTGAAGGAGAAGCCACCGACCTCGCCGATCGCCTCGGTCACGCCCTCGAACAGCCCCGGGTGCTCGTCCACCAGGAAGCGCGCCCCGTAGGTGCCGCCGGCCTCCTCGTCGGCGAGGAAGGCCAGCACGATGTCGCGCGGGGGCTTGCGTCCGGTGCGCAGCCGGTCGCGGATGACGGCCAGGGTCATCGCGTCCATGTCCTTCATGTCGACCGCACCGCGCCCCCAGACGCAGCCGTCCGCGATCTCGCCGCCGAACGGGTCGTACGTCCAGTCCGCCGCGTTGGCCGGCACCACGTCGGTGTGGCCGTGGATCAGCAGGCCGGGACGGGAGCGGTCCTCACCCTCGATCCGGACCACCGTCGAGGCCCGGCCCTTGGCCGACTCGAAGATCTGCGGCTCCAGCCCGAACTCGGCGAGTTGCTCGGCGACGTACTCGGCCGCCCTGCGCTCCCCCGGGCCGGAACCGTCCCCGTAGTTGCTGGTGTCGATCCGGATCAGATCGCGACAGATGTCGGCGACCTCCGACTCAGCCGTCACCTTCGGGGCCGCCGACTCGCTCCGCTCGCTCACGGTCACTCCTCGTCTTGGGCCCGCACCGACGCACCAGCGCGCCACCCCCAGGACCTGCACCCGGGCCGTACGAGCACGTCCGCCCATCCTCCCCCAGCCCCCGGCCCCGATCCAGCCCCCCGTGCTCCCGAAACCCGCTGGTCACGCCCCCGCCACATCCCGCCCCTTGCCCCCGCCACCGGTGCCGCTCCCCAGGTCCGGAACCGTTTTGGGAGCCCAAGCCGATCTTTGCTACAGTTACATCTGTCAGCGCGACGGACGAGAGATCGGAAGCCGCGAGGACGACACCCGGTCCGGGTGGCGGAATGGCAGACGCGCTAGCTTGAGGTGCTAGTGCCCTTTATCGGGCGTGGGGGTTCAAGTCCCCCCTCGGACACCGACGAAAGGCCCCAGATTCTTCTGGGGCCTTTCTGGTTTTCCCGGCTCTCCGGCCTTCCGGCTGTCCGGATGTCCGGCGGCGGGTCCGGCCGGGGCTCGGTCAGCCGGTCATGGTCGCGCCCGCGCCCGTGTAGGCGCCGTAGACGCCGGTGTCGTCCGCCCAGATCCAGTAGCCCGTGTGCGAGACCCCGTCGGAACCGACGTGGGAGTCGGCGACCTGGAAGCCGGCGCCGTTCTCGTTGACGATGAACTGGCCCTGGCCGAAGTTCGCGTCCAGGCCTTCCGGAGCGGCGGCCGAGGCCAGGCCCGCGCAGCCGATGACGAGCGGGACGGTGAGGGCACCGACGGCCACCACTCGCTTGAGAGCACGCATCAAGATCTCCTCCACGGAGTTTCGGGTTGGGGGGCGGGAGTCGTTCGACCCCGCCGCGATTCAGAGAGCCACGGCCCGCATCCCGCCGCAACCGGCGCCACGCCCCCGCCCGGCCTCACGGCCCGTCAGAATCGCCGTTCCCACCAGCGAAGATACGACTGGTGTGCTTTTTCTGAGGATCAGTCGGCTGGAGCACCCCGCGCCCCCGCTCCGCCCGAACACAGGGGAATCCCCTCGGAGTTCACCGGAACTCCGAGGGGATTCGCGGCTGGGGTCAGCCGTTCTGCCAGGTGGCGCCGGAGCCCGTGAAGGCCCCGGAGACACCGGTGTCGTCGGACCAGATCCAGAAGTCGGTGTGCTGGACCCCGTCGGAGTTCAGAACGGAGTTGGCGCTCGCGGCGCCGGCACCGTTCTGGTTGGCGACGAACTGGCCCGCGCCGAAGTTCGCGTCCAAGCCTTCCTGCGCCGAAGCCAGGCCGGCGCAGCCGATCACGAGCGGGACGGCGATGGCACCGGCAGCCAGGACACGCTTGAGAGAACGCATGGAAATCTCCTCCACGGAGTTTCGGAATCGAGATGGCGTCGCCGAATCGGCCCGCCGCGATTCAGACAGCCACGCCCCGCATCCCGCCGCAACCGACGCCACGGCCCTCTCGGCCCGCACTCGGCCGGAAACGCCGAGCCCACCAGCAGAAATATTGATCAGGTGATTGTCGGGAGGATCATTCGGCCGGAGCAGACCGGCGACACCCGACAGCCCGATCGGTCCGACACCGCCGACCGCCTCCGGGCCTGCCCAACCCCTGGCCGATGTCATTCGAAAGCCCGATCCGGGGATCGGCCGTATGGGAACGATCGGCCTCCGGCCCCGCCGGACGCCCCGCCGGCCGGTCGGTCCAAAGGGGCGCGGCGGATCGTCAGGGCCGGCGGGCGTCGTCGCCCAGGGCGCTCTCGATGCCCTGGACCATCCGCCACAGCGGCGCCCGGCGGCTGGCCACCAGGACCACGACCTCGTCGGACTCGCCCTCGGCGGTCTCCGCCGAGCGCTCGCTCCAGGTGCCGGTGACGAAGGCCATCGCCGCGTCCACCTCGGTCACCCAGTCGCTCTCGCCTCCCGAACGCAGCCAGGTGCGCAGGGCGTGGTTGTGCGCGGAGACGACGGCCGCGGCGATCACGTCCGCGCGCAGCGGGCCGTCCGGGCGGTCGGCGAAGCGGTCGCGCAGGTAGGCGGCGAGGGTGTGCTCGTAGCGCCAGACCACGGACAGCTCGTACGCCCGCAGGCCGGGCACCTTGCGGGTCAGGCGGTAGCGCTGGACGGAGAAGGAGGGCTGCTCCGCGTACATCCGCAGGACCAGGCGGGCGGCGTCGCAGGCGTGCTTGACCGGGTCCTCCTCGCCGCTGCCGGACTCCAGGAACTCCGTCATCTCGGCGAGGCTGCGCTCGTGGTCGGGAAAGACCACGTCCTCCTTGGCCGGGAAGTAGCGGAAGAAGGAGCGCCGGCCGACGCCGGCCAGCGAGACGATGTCGTCGACGGTCGTCTGCTCGAAGCCCCGCTCCAGGAAGAGTTCGAAGGCCGCGGCCACCAGCGCCTCGCGCATCGCCGGCTTCGAGGGCCCGTCATTCATGGGCTGGTCCTGCTCTTCCTTGTCGCTCATTCACCGGAACCTAACATCCACCCGTGGGGTGGCCGGGACGGCCGGGCCGCCCGTTCGGGCCCGGCCGTCGGCGCGCGTCGGTGCGCGCGGGAGTGGGTCTCGGGAGGGGTTACGGGAGGTTGCGGGCCATCACGATCCGCTGCACCTGGTTCGTCCCCTCGTAGATCTGCGTGATCTTCGCGTCCCGCATC
>NZ_JBHUAF010000470.1:0-5764 GCF_042789895.1 Kitasatospora sp. NPDC056783 | reverse complement strand
CGGCAGCACCTGGCCCGGCAGCACCGGCCCCGGGACCAGCCGCCGCCGCACCACCACCGCCGGCACCGGCCGCGCCTGCGCCCGGCGCCCCGGGTACGGGAGCGCCCGGCCCGGCTCCGCCCGCAACAGCACCTGGCGCGGCAGCACCTGCCCCGGGAGCAGCCGCCGCAGCAGCACCGCCCGCACCGGCCGCACCCGCACCGGCCGCACCGGCGCCCAGCGCCCCGGCGCCGGGCGCAGAAACCCCCGGCCCGCCGATTCCGGGCGCACCACCGCCAGGGGCCGGCCCGCCGGGTGCGGGAGCCCGCACTCCGCCTGCGGGCGCGGGCGCTCCCGCTCCCCCGCCCCCGGGAGCCCCGGGCACAGGCCCGCCAGGTGCGGAACCACCCGGCGGGGGAACCCCGGGCACTCCGCCTCCGGGCGCGCCGGGTGACGGCACGCCCGGAACCGGTCCCGGTGCAGGCCCCCCGGGTGCGGAACCGCTCGGGGAGGGAACCCCGGGCACTCCGCCTCCGGGCGCGCCCGGGGACGGCACCCCAGGCGCACCGGGCGACGGCGGACCGGGCGTGGGCGCTCCGCACACGGGGCCTTCGAGCACTGCGGGGGCTCCGACCGTCGTCGCCGCCATCACCGCCGCGGGTGACGCGAGCGCATCCATGCCGGTGTAGCCCGAATCCGTCGTACGGGTGACGGTGCCTCGGCCGTACTCCATGGCCCCACTGACGGTGGCCAGGCCCCGGTGCTCACCGGGCTGGGCCCGCAGGGCCGCCGTGCAGACGACAGTGGTGCCCGGGCTCAGCCGGGGGATGTCCCCGGCTCCATCCGGGCAGCGTGGTTCGGCCCCGGGGACGAGGGTGTCGGTGATCCGCACGTCGGTCACCGGGGTTTCGCCGTCGTTGTGCAGTTCGTAGCTCACCCTCACCTCGTCACCGGTCCTCGCCGCCGGGGTGCCGGGCCGGCCGTCGACCGTCACCGACAGCACCAACCCGCCGACGTCCGGTCCGCCGCGCGACTGAGCGGTGACGGAACCCGCGGCGGCCAGTACCAGGACGGCGGCGGCCGAGCAGAAGGACACTTTCCAGCCAGGCATACAATCTGGTTATAGTTCACACATGGGCTGGGCCCACCCGACACGCCTTCGACCGGGTTTCGATCCACACCGATCACCCGAGCAGGGCAACGCGAACAGGACAAGGGAGCGGCCGAACCCCCCTCGTCCCCAAGGCCCTCGCCCGGAAGGTCAGCGGGAAGAACCGATGACGCGGGAGATCACGGCGTCGAAGGCCCGGTCCGGCAGCAGACGCCGCAGCGTCAGAAGGGGGCGTGCGCCGAACCCGGTGGCGTAGCGGGTCCTGGGCCGACGGGCCGTGACGGCCTTTCCGATGGCGTCGGCGATGACGGTGGGCGGGGACATCCGCCGGGCCATCGCCGCGGAGCGCATGGACGCGGCGACCGCGGCGGACCGGCGGGCGTAGGCACCGCCGGCGGAGGACCTCTCCAACTGGTCGGCGGCGATGCCGGACCACTCGGTGGCGATACCGCCCGGCTCGATGACGACGACATCGATCCCGAACGGCTTGACCTCGATCCGCAGGCAGTCGCTGAGACCCTCCAGGGCGAACTTGGTGCCGTGGTACCAGCCGCCGAGCGGAGTGTGGAGCTTCCCGCCCATCGAGGTGACGTTGACGACCGTCCCGCTGCGCCGGGCCCTCATGTGGGGCAGGACGAGCTGGGTCAGGCGCACGGCGCCGAAGACGTTGACGTCGAACTGGCGGCGCGCCTCCTCCTGCGGGACGTCCTCCAGCGCGCCGTACGAACCGTACCCGGCGTTGTTGACCAGGACGTCGATGCGGCCGGTCTCGGCGATGACGCGCTCGACCCCGGCACGCAAGGAGTCATCGTCGGTGACGTCCATCGCCAGCGGGCGCAGTCCGCGCTCGGCGAGCCTCTGGAGGCGGTCGGTGCGGCGGGCCGCTCCGTAGACGGTGTAGCCGAGGCCGATCAGCTTGAGGGCGGTGGCTTCGCCGATGCCGGAGGAAGCGCCGGTCACGAGGGCGGTCTTGGTGTTCTGCGTGGTCACGGGGTCCTCATTACGGGGTGGGACGGGGTTCGCGGCTTCCACGTTAGGGGGCCGGCCCCCGCCGGGGAACCAGCCCTCGACGACACCGGCTCCTTCCACCGCGCCTTCCGCCGCTGGACCGGAACCACCCCCGAGGCCGCACGGACGGGGCACCGGCTCACCCACGCGTGACCGGTGCGCCGTCACGGCTGCCTCGGGGGCGGCGCACCGCGACGAGCGGGTGCGCCGTCGCGGTGTCAGTGGTCCTGGTTCTCGCCTTGGCCGTCGTCGTCCCGAGCGTGCCCGGTGGTGCGGGCGAAGACCTGGCTGAGGTCCTCCGGGCCCTCGGCGCCGGCGACCAGGTCACCACTGGTGGACCCGAACACCGCCGTGTCGCCGTGGGCGTCGACGAACGGGTCGAACGAGGTGCCGTTGCCGGGCGACCCGTCCGGGGTGCCGGCCACCCGTTCGGTGCGCCCGGTGCGAAGGTCGTGACGGTAGACGTCCGGGCCCAGGAACGGCTGCTGCGGGCCGGTCACCAGGTTGTCGGCGCTGGAGGTGAAGTAGACCCAGCGGTTGTCGGCCGTGATGCGGCCGTGGTCGGAGCTGCCGATGGTGGTGGTGCCCGGTAGCGGGGTGCTGACCAGCTTCACGGCGCCGGTGCGCAGGTCCCGGGCGTAGAGCTCCAGGTGATTGACGGTTCGGCGCGGCTCGCTGGACGTGGACAGCGAGTAGAGGGCGGTCCGCCCGTCCGGGCTGATGACGGCATCGCGAGCGGCCCGGGCGGGCGCGCCGGCCGGGTCGGTGGCGGCGACCCGCGTGGTACCGGTGGCCAGGTCGCGGACGTAGTACCCGGCGAGACGCGGTACGGCGAGGCCGGGCCCGGCCCCCGGGCCGCTCCGCTCCCGCGACGCCCGCGGTGCGGCCGCCTCCCCGGACACCGGCTGCCCGTCCGGGACCAGGTCGGCGGCGGTGGAGCTGAAGCCGATCGTGCGGCCGTCCGCGCTGATGGTCGGGTTGGTGCCGCCGGACCACGAACCGTCCGGGGCGACGCTGGCCAACTGGGTGGTGCCCGTCCGGCGGTCGGTCACGTAGATCTCGTCGACGCCGAGCGGGTGCTGGTTCAGTGAGGCGGGGCGGTTGGCGACCACCAGGTCGGTACGGGTGGAGGCGAAGGCCACGTAGCGGCCGTCCGCGCTGATCGACGGGCTGTTGGCGGTGTACGGGGTGTGGGTGAGCGATCCGTCGCCCGCGGTGATCAGCTCGGTGCGGCCGGTCAGCCGGTCGCGGACGTAGATGTTGTTGTCCCCGATGGGTGTGTGGCCGTCCACCGGGGTGCGGTCGCCGCTGCCGAAGGCGACGTAGCGGCCGTTCGCGCTGATCGATCCCTCGTCGCTGAACTCGCCCATCGGCGTGCCGCCGGAGAGCACGCTGATCCGCTCGGTGCGGCCGTTGCGAAGATCCCGGACGTACACGTGGGAGACGGTTGAAGGTTGTGTGACCAGATTGTCGGCGGTTGAGGTGAACAGTGCGTAGTGGCCATCGGCGCTGATGCCGAGGCTCTGGCTCGGGCCGTTCGGCTTCGCGCCGTTCAGGCCGACGACGACCTGGCTGGTGGTGCCCCGTGGCGCGGGCCCGGCCTGAGCCGGCGGGGCGCTCAGGGCGAGCACAGCGCCGATGGCCAGGACGGCCCCGGTGCCGGTCAGCCGACGGCCGGCACGGGTTCTGTCGATGCGGGTGGTCGGTCGCATGACGGCGTTCCTCCCCTCGTGGAGGCCCGCCGTTCCTCTCCCCGTCGGCGGGCGTGAGGGAGAGCCAAGCGCCGGGCGGGGTGGCCGGTCAACGGAGAGGGGGAAAGAGACCGTAAAATACGTCAACGGTCGTATGCCACAAGGTAATCGAATGGCAAAGCGGTCGGTCCGCGCAGGGGCCGGGCGTGCGGGAGCCGGACCGCCCGGGGTGCGGACCGCCCGGGTGCGGACGGCCCGGGGTGCGGGCGGCCCGGGGTCAGAAGCGGCGGCGCGGGAACACGTCAGTGGTGTGCTGCCCGCGGTGGCGAAGACGGCCTCGTCTCCGGCGCCGCCGGGCCACCCCTCCACGGGCACCGCCGCCGGACACCCGCGCCCCCTTCGCCCCGGTCAGCCGGGCGGGGCCGGCGAGGTGGCGGGCGAGGCCTGCGCGAGCAGGCAGGCACGGGCGTCGTCCAGCGCCGAATCGGCATGGCGCAGGTGGTGGTTGACCACCGGGAGGAGGGTGCCGCGCAGGCCGTCGGCGGCCCGGAGCGCGGCAGCGGCCCGGTCCAGGAAGTCGCCGGCGCGGTGTACCGCCGGGCCCCGGCCACTGGCGCGGTACTCCCCCGCCAAATCCCGGGCCAAGCAGGCGAGTTCACCGACACCGGGGTCCTCCACCGGTTCGGCGCCGAAGAACTCCAGCCCGTACGCCACCTTCGCCAGCCTGGCCGTACGGCGTCTCTCCCACCATGTACTCACACCACGATCATCCACCACCGCACGACCCGACAGGTCCGAAACGAACCAACTCACCTACCCCGTCGAGGATTCGGCCCCTCCCGGAGGTGAGGAGACGCCGGGCCGGCCGGCTCCGGCCAGCAGCTCCGCCACGTCGGTGACCCGCACCAGTGGCTGGTACAGGTCCATCAGTTCCAGGGCCTTGGCGTGCGACGCGTCGTCCGCTCCGGCGCAGGCGTCGGCGGCCACCAGGACCTCGACGCCCGCGTCGGCCGCGGCCAGCGCCGTGGACAGCACACAGCAGTCGGTGCTGACCCCGGCCAGCACCAGCCGGCCCCCCGGGCCCACCCGCTCGGCGAGCGCCGGCCCCCACTTGCCGAGGGTCGAAGCGTCCAGCACGTCCCGGGCCACGTCGGCGAACTCGTCCGTCAGCCGCCACAGGGGCGCGTCCGGCGGGCGCAGTGCGAACGGCCACCGGGCGTAGTAGGCCCGCCAGGACCCGGTGGGCTCGGCCGGGGCCAGGAAACGGGTGAAGGTGATCCGGTCGGCGAAGGCCGGCAGCAGCCGCTGTACGCCCGCCGCCGCCTCGGTGTAGCGCGGGGCCGCCCAGGGGCTCGCCGGGTCGGCGAAGACGTGCTGCATGTCGATGACGGCCAGGTGGGCGGGCGCCCCGGTCACGCGGGCACCTCCTGCGCGTCCGGCGCCTCCTGTCCGCGCACCCGCTGCCGGCCCAGGACGAGCGTGCCGAGGAAGCCGAGGGCCAGGGCCGCGAGGACGCCGAGGTTGGCGTGGGCCCAGGAGCCGTCCTTGCCGCCGAGGCCGAGGGGGGCGAGCAGGTAGCCCTGCCAGGTCAGCCAGTCGGCGGAGGCGTTGGTGACCAGTCCCCAGCCGAGGGCGGTGGTCGCCAGGGTGAGCAGCAGCGGCAGGGCGGGGACGTCGCCGTAGCGGCCGCGGGGCTGGTAGAGGTCGGCCTCGTCGTAGTCGCGGCGGCGCAGGAGGAGATCGGCGAGGACGATGCCGCACCAGCCGGCGATCGGCACGCCGAGGGTGGTCAGGAAGCCCGTGAACGGGCCGAGGAAGTCGTCGGCGATGAACACGATGTACACGGATCCGGCGATCATCAGCACGCCGTCGACGAGCGCGGCGAGCGGGCGCGGGATGCGCAGCCCCGCGGAGAGCAGCGCGAGGCCCGAGGAGTAGATGTCGAGGACCGCGCCGCCGACCAGGCCGAGGACGG
>NZ_JBHUAF010000469.1:0-5801 GCF_042789895.1 Kitasatospora sp. NPDC056783 | reverse complement strand
GGAAAGCCGAGCAGCACCTGCGCCACGGCCAGGCACAGCAGTTCCGCGTCCGAAAGCCTCGGAGGTCGCCCGATCCGGTGACGAGGGGCCACATGATCGTCGATGAACACATAGAGTGCCGTCAGAAGGGTGTCCAGGTTCGTCTTCACAAACCAACCAACGGGCACCCTTCGTCATGGTCGCGGCCAGCCCATCAATCGGACTCATTCATCTAGAAGCCTTAGACGTTCGTCGGCCTGGTCACGAGTGGCGTCGCCCCTCCGCACGATGGCTGCTTCGTAGGCGGCGGAGTAGTCAGGGTGTTGCAGCACACCTGGCACCAAGCCCGTGGCGAAGAACCGTATTCCGATTGCCTCTCGCTCCTTGGTGGCGTACTCGGGGAACCCGGGGATGAGCGACCCACCTTTCCAGGACCAGTACAGGAGCAAGATCGAGCCACCGGCCTCCAGGGCCTCGTCCACGAGCTCTACGAATCTCAAAGACGGGGGCTGTTTCGCCCCCTCCACGTTCGAGATGTAAGCGTTGGAGTACCCGACCAGCTTGCCCAGCTCGATCTGTGTCAGACCCATAGCCTGGCGTGACCTGCTGATTTGAACCGCCAGCGCCGCCAGCGGAGACGATGTTGGATCAAGTGTGCGACGCGCCAAGGTCGTTACCTCTTTGAGGTCAGGCGAACTAGCGATTTCAAATCCTTCCGATCGTAGCGGCCCGTAGTCGATCCTTGTAACCGATCGACTACGGAAAGGAGCCGACGGCGTGAGCATGAGGAAGCCCCCCCACAAGCGCGTGTACATCCCCAAGGTCGGCGAACTGGTCAAGGACACCGCCACCGGCAGGACGGGCGTCTTCACCGGCACCTGCAACAAGGAGGCCTACCTCCGTCCGCCGGGTGGCGGCGTCGAGTTCTCCACCATGCCGTGGAACATCGAACCCGTCGAAGGCGCGCACGAGTTGGAGTTCGTGCACCACCCCTCGTTGCCTCCGGAGGTGAAGCCGCTCCCCGAGCCGCCGGCGCCCCTCGGCGCGGTGTGAACCTGCGCGACCGGCTCGCCTTCCTGGGCCGGGCGGCTCACAGCCTGATGCGTGAGCCCCGGGTGACGTGGTCGTGGATCTGGGGCGCGTACGTGCAGTTCGCGCCCCCGGTCCTGTGGTTCAGCCCGGACCGGCGCCAGGCGGTCGCCTGGGCGAAGCGGGTGCGCGACGACGAACGGCAGGCGGACCAGGTGCTCGCCGAAGCCGCCCGCGAGGCGGTCCTGGCACAGGTCGACGAAGCGATGCGCCACGCGCGGCGCGCAGCGGATCTGTACGGCCTGGTCAACGAGGTACTCGCGATACCCCATCGCCGGCCCCGGGCCGCCAACCGCCCGCCGAACCGGCCCAATTAGCCCCCGGCCCGGGGGTGATCAGGAATCCGCCCCGGGCCGGGCACCACCGACTGCCAAGACCTGCACGCAGAGAAGGAGGCATGACATGGCACACGACCTGATCGCGGCCCCGTTCCTGGGCTCCCATGTCGTACTGCGGCCTGGTCGCCTGGAGGCGATCAAGTTGCCGGAACGGCGGTTCCGTGAACTGGAACTCGCCGACGCCCGTGACGAGGCCTGTCCTCCGTGGCTCCTGGACGCGGCCAAGGCCCGATGGGGGACCGGCTTGCCGGTGCGACCGGTCAGCGAGGCCGTGCTGATCAGGCGGCCCTCGCTGTTCGGACACAGCCGGGGGAGCTGGGAACTCAACCTCGGGTGCAACTTCAACTGTGATCACTGCTTCCTTGGCGATCGGCCGTTCGCCGGCTTGGACGAAGCGGGGAAGCACAGCATGCTGCGGACATTGCGAGACGCGGGGGTCCTCTGGCTCCAGATGACCGGGGGTGAACCCCTGATCGACCCCCATTTCGCCGGTGCTGCCCGGCTTGCCCACGACCTCGGGATGATGATCGAGGTGCAGACGAACGGGTCGCGACTCGCGCGACCCGAGATCCTGGACGTGCTGGCGTCCGTCAGGCCGTACCGGGTCGCTGTCTCCCTGTACGGCGCCACGGAAGAGACGTACGACGGCTTCACGCACAACCGGGGGGCGTTCAAGCGGACCATGGCCGGCCTGGCTGCTGCGGTCGCTGCCGGGATGCCGCTGCGGCTGTCACTGATCATCACCGCGCAGACCGCCCACGAGCAGGACCGCATGCGCGGCATGGCGGACGACCTCGGGGTGCCCTACATCGAGTACACCCACATGTCGCCGACCATCCATGGCGGGGGCGAAACGCTCAAGTCCCAGTCCCCGGCGCACCTCAAGCCGCTCGGCAGGTTCGAGGGCTGCAACGCGGGCCACACCTTCCTGCACGTGGACCCGCACGGCCGGGCCTCGATCTGCAAGGTCGCCCGTGACGAACAGGTTGACCTGTTGTCCGAAGGAGTCCAAGGGCTCGCTCGCCTCGGCGTGATCGCCGATGGCCTCATGCTTCGCACCGGTGGCTGCTCCGGCTGCCGGCTCTCCGGGAACTGCTCGGTTTGCCGGCCGCTGGCCAAGCGCTACCAGGAAGCGAAGGCACCACTCAGGAATTACTGCCAACACGGACAGAAGGAGAGTGCAGCATGACCGCTGTCATGGTCGAGTTGACCGCCACCCGCACCGAGGAGAGCGACGAGCTGTCGTTCATCGACGACGCCGAGGCGTTCGGTGCCGACGCGCTGCCCGGGTGCAACGACGACAACCCGTACCGGTAGCCCGGTACTGGCGTGACGTGTCCCCGGGTCGGCTCCCGGCGTTTCAACCTGGGGCCTGCCCGGGGCCTCCCATGCGAGATGAACGGACGACTGTGACCACATCCCGAATCCCCTACGCAGACCTGCCTGTTGTGGTGCGCAGGGCGGTTGAAGAGCACACCGGTCCGGTCCTGAGCACGGAGTCGGAGGCCGAGGGCTTCAACAGCTCGGTCGCCGCCCGCCTCACATCACCGACCGGCACGTACTACGTCAAGGGCCTCCGGGCAGACCACCCACGGGTGTGGACTCAGGCCCGCGAGGCGGAGGTGAACCCGTATGTGCGGGGGATCGCGCCGGCGCTGGTCGCCCGGGTCGAATCCGGCGGCTGGGACCTGCTGATCTTCGAAGCGGTCGACGGGCACCACGCCGACTACCGGCCCCGTTCCCCCGATCTGCCGAAGGTCGTCGCCGTGCTGCGACGCCTCGCGGAGATCCCCTGTCCGCCGATCGAACTGCGGCGCGCCGAGCAGCGCTTGGCCCGCTACGCCGCACGGCCGGAGGACCTCGACCAGTTCGCCGGGCACGCGCTGCTCCACACCGACTGGCACCACACCAACGTTCTCGTGACCGGCCAGGGCGCCCAACTCGTCGACTGGGCCTGGGCCACCCAGGGCGCCCCATGGCTGGATGCCGCGTACTGGGTGATCTGGCTGATCGCCTTCGGGCACGATCCCACCTCGGCTGAGGAGTGGGCCTCCCGTGTTCCGACGTGGCAGGCGGCCCCTGTCGGCGGGATCGAGGCGTTCGCCGTCGCCAACGCCACCATGTGGGACGAGATCGGCGGGGACGACCCCGACCCGTGGACGGCCCGGATGGTCGCCGCCGCCCGCACCTGGCGCGACTACCGAAAGGCATGACCGGCCGCCTTCGGCCGGCTCTACAGGCCGATCCGAGAGAGAGGAAACTGACATGGGAGACGAGAACAAGGGCGGTCCGAACGACGGCCGGGGTGGCAGCCACGCCAAGCCGGGCGGGTCGTCGATCGGCCCGAAGCCGTCGTCGGACAGTCGGACGCCCACCCCGGAACCGAAGCACAAGAAGCCGTGACCCCCGAGGAGCAGCGGGCCGCACTGGCGACGGCACTCGCCGACGCCGGTTCCCTGCCCGCCGAATGGGCCCCGGCCTTCAACAGCGTGCCGCGACACGCGTTCCTCCCGGACACCATCTGGACGGACGAGGCAGACGAAGACCCCGAGTGCAGCCGATCCGAGGAGCCCGAACGGTGGATGCGGCTTGCCTACAGTGATCTGCCGATCATCACGCAGTGGGACGACGGCACCGAGAACGCCGAGCACACCGCGCCCACGTCGTCGGCGTCCATGCCGACCATAGTGGCCGAGATGCTGTCCGACCTCGGCGCGGAACCCGGGCACCGGACACTCGAAATCGGGACGGGCACCGGCTACAACGCCGCACTGCTGGCTCACCGGCTGGGCGCCGCGATGGTGTCCACCGTCGAAGTCGACGCCCGGGTCGCCGCCCAGGCCCGCACGGCGCTTCGCGGCGCCGGCTACGCGCCCGAGGTGGTGTGCGGGGACGGCTCGCTCGGGTGGGGCGTGGGTGCGCCGTACGACCGGATCATCTCCACGGTGTCGCTGCGGGACATCCCGGCCGCCTGGATCGCCCAGACCAGGCCGGGCGGGGTGATCGTCAGCCCCGTCTCGCCCCTGTTCGGTGGCGGCGCGATCGTGCGGCTCACCGTGGATGGCGAGGGGGCGGCGAGCGGCCGGTTCACCCGGTCGTCCGCGTTCATGATGATGCGTCAGCAGCGTTACGAGGGCGAGCCGGTGGAGGACTACCTGTCGGGCGAGTGGCCGGGCGACTCCGAGCAGTCCTGGACGAAGCTCGACCCCGAGGCGGCCATCGGGGACGATTGGCCGGCGCAGTTCGCCTGCGCCCTCGCCCTGCCGGATGTGTACTACCGGCGCAACGGGTTCGGCGAGGGCTGGACGTGGTGGCTGTTCGACACGGCCGTCACGTCCTGGGCGACGGTCGACTCCGTGCCCGGGGAGTCCCGCTTCGAGGTCCGGCAGTCCGGCCCCCGGCGACTCTGGGACGAGGTGGAGACCGCCTGGCGCTGGTGGGACGACCAGGGCCGCCCCGACTTCGACAGGTTCGGCCTCACGGTCGGGCCTGGCGGCCACACCGCGTGGCTCGACTCCCCGGAGAACCCGGTGCCACTCCGCAGCTGATGCCCGCCGGCGGGGTCGAACCGCCGAGCGGTTCAGGCCGGGTGCTCCCGATGTCGGGAGCGCCCGGCCGTCGCACGTGCTCTGTCGGTTGTGGCCCCTACTTGACGGCGGTCTTGCCGATGGTGGGCAGGATGAAGTCCTGGATCAGGTCCTTGGCGTCGCGGACGATCGGGCGGAAGACCCGGTACCGGGACAGGTTGATCACCCGGGCGGTCATCGGGGTGGAGCGGCGGACGAATTCCCGGGTCCGCTCGGTGTCCTCGGTGCGGTCGAAGACCCAGTACAGGACGACGACCATCAGGTACAGCCAGAGCACGTCGGGCAGCAGCTCGACCAGTTCGGCGTCCAGCTTGGGCGCCAGTTCGGAGCCCTGGAGCACCTCGCGGAACAGTTCGACCGCCGTGGCCCGGGCCGGGTGGGACTCGTCGGAGAACGGGCTGAGCGAGCTGGTCGGGTCGGCGGCGGTGCGGAAGAACTGCGCGGAGAACTCGTGGTACGGCGCGGCCGTGTCCAGCCACGAGGTGAGTGCGATCTGCAGCCGCTCGGCGAAGTCCCGCGTACCGGCCATGCGGTGCCTGGCGTCGGCCGCGTGGTCGTAGGTCATCCGGTCGTAGAACCCCTGGATCAGGAATTCCTTGGCCGAGAAGTAGTAGTACGCGTTGCCCACCGAGACGCCCGCCTCGGTGGCGATGGCGCGCATGGTGGTCTTCTCGTAGCCGCGCTCCTGGAACAGCCGCATGGCCGTCTCCAGGATCAGTGCCCGGGTCGCCTCACTCTTGTCGGTCTTCGGCTGTGCGCGGCCGCCGGGCATGGGCCCGCCCTCCGGGGCGGGCCCATGCTCCGGTCC
>NZ_JBHUAF010000468.1:0-5910 GCF_042789895.1 Kitasatospora sp. NPDC056783 | reverse complement strand
GTCCTGGCGCGGTGAGCGCGCGCCCCCGGACGCCCGCGAGCGCCCGGCGGTAGAAGAGGAGAGAAGAGGAGAACGGAGGAGCCCGCCGTACCGGTTCGGTACGACGGGCCCCGCCGCCGACGCGCAGGCCCCACCCTCAAGGAGCGGCGCGCCGGGGGAGTTGAGCTCTGGTGGCCGGGCCCCCGCGGACCCCGGGCCGATTACGGCATCTTGTGGACGAACGGGCCGACCGTGTTGGAGAACGCGTTGCCGTTGTTGGCGTCCCAGTTGGTCGACCAGGTCATCGCGCCGCGGATGGTGGGCCACTTGGCCGGCGGCACGAAGCTGCCGCAGTTGCTGCCGGTGGCCAGGCAGTCCAGCGCGTTGTTCACCACGGTCGGGGAGACGTAGCCGCCGCCGGCCGCCCTGCTGGAGGCCGGGACGCCGATGCCCACCTGGTCCGGCCGCAGACCGCCCTGGATCTGGGTGCAGACCTGCGAGGTGATGAAGTCGATGGTGCCCTGGGTGTAGACCTTGCCGTCGCAGCCGTTCATGCCGCCCGAGTTGTAGAACTGGGTGTTGACGACGGTGAGGATGTCCTTGGTGTTCAGCGCCAGCTGGAAGTAGGCGCCGGAGGTGTTGTACATCCCGATGGTCTCGGGGGCCATGGTCAGGATGAAGCCGGAGCCGACCTTGGCCTGGAGGGCGTGCAGCGCGTCACCGAGCGGGCCTGCCTGGACGCCGTTCTCCAGGTCGACGTCGATGCCGTCGAAGCCGTAGTCCTTGATGATCGCGTAGGCGCTGTTGACGAAGTTGGCGCCGGCGGTGGCGTTCCCGACGCTGATCGCGCCGTTCTGGCCGCCGATGGAGAGGATGACCTTCTTGCCGGCCGCCTGCTTGGCCTTGATGTCGGCGCGGAACTGGGCGTCGGTGTAGCCGCCGAGCGCCTTGGACAGGCCCGGGTCCAGGGTGAAGCTGATCGCGCCGGTCTGGGTCGGCACGGCGTCGGCGAAGGAGACCGCGATGATGTCGTACGCGCTCTGGACGTCGCTCAGGCGCTGGGCGGTCGCGCCGTTGTCGAAGTTCTGCCAGTAACCGGTGATCGCGTGGGCGGGCAGGCCGGTCGGCGGCTTCGGGGTGGTGGTCGGCGTCGGCGTCGTGGTCGGCGTCGCGGTGGGGGTCGGAGTCTGGGTCGGGGTGGGCGTCGTGGTCGGCGTCGGGGAGGCGGTGGCCGTCTGGGTGGGGGTCGGCGTGGGCGTCGCGGTGGGGGTCGGGGTCGGCGACGGGGTGCCGGTGCCGCCGGGGCCGGCCAGCGTGACGTCGTCGGCCAGGTAGGCGCTCTGGCCGTACCAGCCGTGCAGGTAGACGGTGACGCTGGTGGCGTTCGCCCCGGTGGTGAAGGTGGTGGACAGCTGGTTCCAGCTGTTCTGGTTCGACCACACGGACGGGTCGGTGCCACCGGTGCCGCGCGCCCCGAGGTAGGTGTACGGGCCCTGGACCCAGGCGCTCAGCGTGTAGCTGGTGTTGGGCAGCACGCTGATGGTCTGGGTGCACTCGGCGGTGTCGCCGGCGCCCGGGGTGGCCTGGAGCGCGCCGCTGCCGGAGTGGACCGGGGAGGAGACGGCGGTCGCCGCGCCGGCGCAGACCCAGCCCGTGAGGCCGTTGTCGAACCCGCCGTTGGTGACCAGGTTGCCGACCGCCGCGCTGGCACCGCCGGCGAAGAGGGCGAGGCCGCTGCCGGCCAGTGCGAGGGCGGTGGCACCGGCCGCGACGGCGGGGAGGGGGCTTCGGCGGCGCTTGTGCGAAGGCTGGTTCAGCGTACGGGCCATGGGGTGACGCTCCTGGGGGAGGAGCGGCCGCCGCGGTGGGGGGCGCGGCGGCCGCGTGTGGGGGAGGGCTGTTGCGTCCGAGGTGAGCCGTGGGACGAGGGGAGGATTCGTTTCGTCCCGGATCAAAAGCTGGACTAGACCATTGCGGGTCGTCAAGCATCGGACGGACGGCTTACGGTTCCGTTAAGGAATCGGAGACCGTTCCGTGTCCGCGACAAAAGCTCCCCGCGGCGACCCTGCGGCGACCTCGCGGCGACCCCGCGATCCGCCCGGACGACCCCTGACACGCCGGCCGGGACAGACTTCGTACAGGACCGTGACAAGACCGCTACCTGCGGCTTCACCGCGCACCTGCGGGCGGGAGTAGGCTGCGCCGGGGGCGGAGACGCACCAGTTGAACGAGCACGGAGGGGCCGGGAAAGATGGGTCTGCGCGATGTCGCCGAACGGACGCCGGGGCTGCGCACCCTGCTCGGCGGTATGTACCGGCTCTACGGTCGACGGGTCGAGGTCCACCTCGCGCGCACCCCGCGCCACATCGGCGTGATCCTGGACGGAAACCGCCGCTGGGCCAAGGCGGCCGGCGGCTCCACCGCGTACGGCCACCAGCGCGGCGCCGACAAGATCAGCGAGTTCCTCGGCTGGTGCGACGAGACCCACGTCAAGGTCGTCACCCTCTGGATGCTCTCCACCGACAACCTGGACCGCCCGGCCGACGAGCTCGTCCCGCTGCTCGGCATCATCGAGGACGCCGTCACCGGCCTGGCCGCCGCCCGCCGCTGGCGGGTCAACCCGGTCGGCGCGCTGGACCTGCTCCCGCAGCACACCGCCGACGTGCTCAAGCGGGCCGCCGAGGAGACCTCCGACATCGACGGGATCACCGTCAACGTCGCGGTCGGCTACGGCGGCCGGCACGAGATCGCCGACGCCGTCCGTTCGCTGCTCCAGGAGCAGGCCGGACGCGGCACCTCGATCGAGCAACTGGCCGAGATCCTGACCGTCGAGCACATCTCCGAACACCTGTACACCCGTGACCAGCCCGACCCGGACCTGATCATCCGCACCTCGGGCGAGCAGCGGCTGTCCGGTTTCCTGCTCTGGCAGAGCGCGCACAGCGAGTTCTACTTCTGCGAGGCGTACTGGCCGGCCTTCCGCAAGGTCGACTTCCTGCGCGCCCTGCGGGCCTACGAGCAGCGCAACCGGAGGCTGGGGCTGTAGCCCGGCCGGGGCCGTCGGTCCGGCCCGCCCGGGCCCTGAGGGGAAAATGACCGCCGTAGGCCTGGCCTACCCGGCGTCCACGCGAGGCCAAACGTTCACCGGCAATGATCCGTCAGTTCGCCGGGGGCGCGAATGCACCGTTCCCCGCCTGGGAATACTCCAGTCAGTCCGGCCCCGAGGCCACCGGGGCAGCGGGGGCCGGCTGGACGCGGATGACGCAGGGTCATCCGCTCTGGAGGCCTAGTGGTCAGTTCCAAGAGCCGCCGGACACCAGACCGGCGCACGTACGTTCTCGACACCAGCGTGCTCCTGGCGGACCCGCTCGCCATGACCCGCTTCGAGGAGCACGAGGTCGTCCTCCCGGTGGTGGTCGTCACCGAGCTGGAGGCCAAGCGGCACCACCCGGAGCTGGGCTACTTCGCCCGCCAGGCGCTGCGGCTGCTCGACGACTACCGCATCCGCCACGGCCGGCTCGACGAGCCGATCCCGGTCGGCGAGCTCGGCGGCACCATCCGGGTCGAGCTCAACCACTCCGACGTGTCGATACTGCCGGTCGGCTACCGGGCCGGTGGCGGGGAGGCGGACACCCGGATCCTCGCGGTCGCCCGCAACCTCCAGGCCGAGGGCTACGACGTCACCGTCGTGTCCAAGGACCTGCCGCTGCGGATCAAGGCCAGTTCGGTGGGCCTGCTCGCCGAGGAGTACCGGGCCGAGCTGGCGATCACCTCCGGCTGGACGGGCATGTCCGAACTGCACGTCCCGGCCGACCAGGTGGACGCGCTGTTCGCGGCCGGCCACGAGGCCGGGGTGGACGTCGACGGGGCGGCCGAGCTGCCCGTCCACACCGGGCTGGTGCTGACCTCGGAGCGCGGCCGCGCGCTCGGCCGGGTCACCGGCGACGGCCGGGTGCGGCTGGTGCGCGGTGAGCGCGAGGCGTTCGGGCTGCGCGGGCGCAGCGCCGAACAGCGGGTGGCGCTGGACCTGCTGCTCGACCCGGAGGTCGGCATCGTCTCGATGGGCGGCCGGGCCGGCACCGGGAAGTCGGCGCTCGCGCTGTGCGCGGGGCTGGAGGCGGTGCTGGAGCGGAGGCAGCACCGCAAGGTGATGGTCTTCCGGCCGCTGTACGCGGTCGGCGGCCAGGAGCTCGGCTACCTGCCGGGCAGCGAGGCGGAGAAGATGGGCCCCTGGGCCCAGGCGGTCTTCGACACCCTCTCCGCCGTCACCACGCCGGACGTGATCGAGGAGGTCATCGCCCGCGGCATGCTGGAGGTGCTCCCGCTGACCCACATCCGGGGGCGCTCGCTGCACGACGCCTTCGTGATCGTGGACGAGGCGCAGTCGCTGGAGCGGAACGTCCTGCTGACGGTGCTGTCCCGGATCGGCCAGGGCTCGCGGGTGGTGCTCACCCACGACGTGGCGCAGCGGGACAACCTCCGGGTGGGCCGCTACGACGGCGTGGTGGCGGTGGTGGAGAAGCTGAAGGGCCATCCGCTCTTCGCCCACATCACGCTCACCCGCTCGGAGCGGTCGCCGATCGCGGCGCTGGTCACGGAGATGCTGGAGGACATCAGCCCGTGATCCGACCCTGACCGGGGCACAGTAGGACAATACGGTCAATTCGCGGCCGGGGGCCCGTTCCTGAGGGAGCGGGCCCCATCCGTTTCATCACATCGAGTGCTTTCCGTCCGGGGAACTGCCGTACGGTGAATGTGACATGCGCCACGCGGACGGGAATTGCGTCGACCGTACCCGGTGCGGCATGGTGAGGGTTCTGTCAGGCCCCGCGTACGGCGCGGCAGGGCTTCCGGACTCCGGAGGTCAGGCCCCGGAAAGTCCGCCAACTCCGGTCGGTGGACGCACAATTGAAGACCGTTGAGCTGTACGCCGCCCGATTCCAACGCCCGGTCGCCTCACCTCGGCCGGACGCCGGGCCAGCACCTCCCGTGACCAGAGCACCGTACGGAGGTCCGTGCCAAGGGGCATCTTGCGTCCGCACGGTCACGCGTGGGCGATGCTGGAAGGAATCCATGTGACTCGGATCTCGGTCCGGGGAGTCGCTGTGGCCTCCGCCACCGCCGTCACCGCTGTCGGTGCCGTCGTCGGCATGGCCTCGGGCAGCGAGGGCAAGACCACGCAGACGGTCGACGTCGCCGGCGCGACGCTGCTTGCCGAAGTCCCCTCTGGCGCCCAGGCGCAGACCATCAGTGACAACATCGGCCAGCAGGCATCCGCCCAGCAGGCCTCCGCCGACGCCGCCGCCAAGGCCGCCGCGGAGCAGAAGGCCGCCGAGGAGGCCGCGCGCCAGCAGGCCGCCGCGGACGCCCAGGCGAAGGCCGATGCCCAGGCCAAGGCCGACGCGGAGAAGGCCGCCAAGGCCGCGGACGACAAGCGCAAGGCCGACGAGGCCGCCGCCAACCGCTCCAAGTCGCGTTCGGCGATGGCCGCGGTCGACGACAGCGCGCCCGCCGTCTCGGTCAGCCCCGGCTCGGTCCAGGACCTGGCGCGGCAGATCGTCGGCAGCGACGCCCAGTTCCAGTGCTTCAGCCAGATCGTGAAGCGCGAGAGCGGCTGGGACTACACCGCGACCAACAAGAGCTCGGGCGCGTACGGCCTGGTCCAGGCGCTGCCCGGGAACAAGATGGCCTCGGCCGGTGCCGACTGGCGCACCAACCCGGCGACCCAGATCAAGTGGGGCGTCAGCTACATGAACAGCCGCTACGGCAGTCCCTGTGGCGCGTGGTCGTTCTGGCAGGGCCACAACTGGTACTAGGAACCGCCGCCGCCCGCGGCGGCTCGGTTTCACCCGGCCCCCGGCCTTCCGTCCTCCTCGGGCGGACGGCCGGGGGCCGTGGCGTTCCTTCCCCGCTCGCGGCCCGTCCCGGAGG
>NZ_JBHUAF010000467.1:0-5941 GCF_042789895.1 Kitasatospora sp. NPDC056783 | reverse complement strand
TGCTCGCGGTCGTAGCCCCGCCACCGGACCTGGAACGCCGGCGCCGGAGGCACGGGAGCGGCCTGGGCCAGGGCGGCGAGATAGCCGTCGACCTGTTCGCGGTCGTAGCCGCGCCGCACCAGGTCGAAGCCGCGGAACTCGGGTGGTGTCGACACGTCGTGGGTCCTCCGGTTCGGCGCGGGAGAGGTTCGGGCCTCCCGATCCTGTCACCGCGGCGGTACCGGCGACGACGGAGCCCCCCGCCCCGACCAGCGCGGGCCCCGCCGATCCGGCAGGGCCCGCGGTGCGGGGAGCGGAGGAGGACCGGAGCCCGGCCGCCACCGCCTACCGCGCGGTGCCGGCCCGGCGGCCGGGCCTCACTTCAGGTGCCGGGCGAAGAAGCGGGCCCCGGCGTCGAGTTCGTGCCGCGGGACGCCGGCGTGTCCGCCCATGTTGGCGTGCAGGGTCTTCTCCCGGGAGCCGAAGGCGTCGAACAGGTCCAGGGCGGCCTGCCGGGGGTTGCCCTCGTCGTCCCACTGGAGCAGGACCTGCAGCGGGATGGTGACCTTCCGGGCCTCCTCGACGATGGCGGCGGGCACGAGGCTCCCGGCGAAGAGGCCGGCGGCGGCGATGCGCGGTTCGACCGCCGCCAGCCGGACGCCGATGGAGATGATTCCCCCCTCGTACCCGACCGGGCCGCCGATCCCGGGCAGTGCGAGGAGGTCGTCGAGCGCCGCCCGCCATTCCGGGACGGCCCTGTCGACCAGCGGGAGGACCAGGGCGTCGACGATCTCGCCGCCGACCGGCTCGCCGGCCTCCATCGCCCGGCGCAGGTCGGCGCGGGCCCGGTCGGCGGCGGCCCAGCGGGGACGGTCACCGCTCCCGGGCAGCTCGATGGTGGCCGAGGCGAAGCCGTACCGGGCCGCGTAGTACCGGGCCCGCCCCGCCAGCCGGGGATACACCTTGCCCAGGCCGAGCGGCGGGGGAGAGATCAGGATCAGCGGCGCCGGCGCCGGCGCCGGCGCGGACGCGGAGGCGGACGCGGGCGTCCACAGGATGCCGGGGATCTCGCCGAGGGTGAACGCGCGCTCGACGACGCCGTCGTCGAAACGCTGCTCGGAAGTGATGCGCATGGTCGTGCCTTTCGGGAGTGCTCACAGACGGCGCTCCCGGACGACGACCTATCGCCCGACCGTGACCCCGGAGGGGAGCACCCATGTCGATACTGCGTTCACGGGTACCACCTCCTCGTTCTCTCGCACGGCCTGGCGGAAAGGTAGCAGCGGCCGCCGCGGTCCGCCAAACGGGTTGCCGCGCGGGCCCCGTGGCCGCAGGCCACGGAGCCGGAACACCACCGACCCCGCCCGCCGGTGGGACAGGGCGGTGAGGTGGCCGCCGACCTGTTCGCGGCCGTAGCCGCGCCGCACCGGGCCGAAGCCGCGGACCTCGGGTGGTGCCGACACGCCGTGGGTCCTCCGGCCAGGCTCAGCCGGGGTAGTCGATGGCGTTCAGGGAGATCTCGTCCATCACCCGCTCCCTGAACAGCCACCCGCCCTCGACGCGCACCACCGTGTCGTTGAACCGCCCGTAGGCCGCGACGTGCGGCGTCTGGGTGCGCGGCTCGAACGCGGCGAGGACGACCATGTAGCTCCAGACCGTCGCCGTGTCCCCGTCGACCTCGGTGACGGTCGTGTTGGTGCTCATGTGCCGGTTGCCGGCGCGGCTCGGGCCGTAGTCGTCGAGCCACTGCGCGAGCGCCGCGCGGCCGGTCGTCGTCCCCGTGTAGTTGGTGAGGCCGCCGTCCTCGGTGAAGGTGGCGGCGAAGCCCCTGAGGTCGCCCTCGTCGACGGCCTTCCAGTAGCGGGCCAGCAGTTCGTGGATCTCGAAGCGGTCGGCTGCGCTGATGGCGGACATGTACGTGCTCCCTATCCGAGGTGTGTCCGAGGTCTGTTCGGGGTGTGTCAGAGGTGTGTCCGGGGTCTCGCGGGGCTTCCGGGGGCTACCGGGGGCTACCTGAGGTTTCCGCGGGCGAAGGCGGCGAAGACCCCCTCCCCGTCCATGGCCGCGAAGAACGCGGCGGCGTGCTCGCTCTGCCAGCTGCCGAGCAGCCGCGTCAGGGCCGGGACGACAGTGAGCAGCTCCGCTCCGGCGGCCCGCATCACGTCGCGGCTGTCGGCGGCGGAGGTGCGGGTGCCGGCGGCCGACACGTCGAGCAGGGCCGCGACGCCGAAGCCGGCCCCGACCGCCGACAGGACCGGCGGCACCAGGCACACCTCCGTCGTCAGGCCGCCGATGAGGAGGTTCGCGCGGCCGGTCGCGCGGACGGCCGCGACGAACGCCGGGTCGTCCCACGCGTTGATGACGCCCTCGCGCCGCACCCGGCCCGCGTACGCGGCGGGCACCAGGGTCTGGAAGTCGGGCAGCAGCGGGCCCTGCTGCCGGTCCTCCAGACTGCTGGTCAGGACGACGGGGATGCCGACCGCCGCCGCGAAGCGCGTGATCGTGCGCACCCACATCTTCAGCTGGTCGCGCTCGTCCTCGCCGGCCAGCTCGCCGGCCCACGCGATCGTGCCGACCTGGTGGTCGATCAGGACCAGTGCGGTGTTGTCGATGGCCAAGGGGATGCGGAGTGCGGTCACGGTGTCCTCACCGGTCGGAGCAATCCGTCTCAAACATGGATGAGACGTCCCGGATATACATATCCGCACCCGTGGCGGCCACGGTCGGTGACACCCCGGCAACCACGGCCGGACGTACGGGCGGCAACCGCCGACCCGGCGGTGGACCTCCGTCACCCGGGTGTGATCGACTCGCCCGATGCGCCAGAACCCCTCGCCCCGCGGCCTGCTGACGGGCCGCCGCCGCGCGGCCGCCGCCGCGACCGCCGCCGCCCTGCTGCTCACGGGCTGCGCCTCCGCGGCGACCACGGCCTCCGGCCGCTCCCCGGACGCCTCCGGCACCCCCGGCTCCTGCGGCACCCCGCCGCCGACCGTGCCCGGAGCGCCGCAGCCGGCCGGGCTCGCCCAGGGCGGGGCGCGGATCACCTCCATCGGCCCCCTCTGCGCCGAGTACGAGATGACCAACCCGAACGGCGAACCGTACGACGTCACCGTGGTGTTCGGCGTCCCCGCGATGGTGGGCGGCGGGCTGGAGAACCAGTCCCGGTCCGTCATCGCGCTCGCTCCCGGCGCCACCGAGAGGGGGCGGCTCGTGTACCCGGGCGCGACCGTCCGGTCCGGCACCCGCCCGCAGCCGAGGATCGTCACGGCCCGCTCCGTGCCCACCGCCGAGGCCCCCGACACCGGAGGCCCCTGCCCGTCCTCCGGGCTGCGGCTCTACGCCGACGAGGGCAGCGCCGCGATGGGCCTGCGCGCCGTCGGCGTGCACCTGCGCAACTGCGGCACCGCCACCGTCACCCTCGAGGGCTACCCGCAGGTCCAGCCCCTCGACGCCGGCCACAAGCCCCTGGACGGCGTGCGCGTCCTGCGCGGCGGCGCCGAGATCGCCTCGGGCACCGGCGCCGACGACCCGCCGCGGAAGATCGCGCTGGGCCCGGGGGAGGGCGCCCGCTCCGTCCTGGTGTGGCGCAACACCACCGAGGCCGGCACTCCGCGGAACGCCCCCTACGTCCGGGTGCGCGCCACCCCCGACGCGGCGCCCGTGATGGTCACCCCGGAACTCGACCTCGGCACCACCGGCCGCCTCGGCGCCGGCGCCTGGGTCAGGGAAGAAACGAACGACACGGCCTCGGCGCGCCCGGCGCCCTGACCGGGGGTATCACCGGCCCGGCGCGGGAACGGCGGTCCGGCACGCACCCCCGTGGCGTGCCGGGCCGCCGGCGCGGAAACGGAACGAGGTGTTCCGCCGCGCGGTGTTCACCCCTGGAGGATGCCAGTGCGACGCCCCGCCGTGTTGGCTCTGAGTGGACAGTTCTTGGCACTGGGTGCACAGGTCCGGGTTTTCCGCCCCGCCCGCGCGTGCGGGGTGCGCACGGTGCGGCGTCTCGCGCGGACCCGGCCCGCCGCCCGTCCGTCCGTACGGCCCGCCCGTCCGTCCGTACGGCCCGCCCGCCCGTACGGCTATCCGGACCTCGCCGCCAGGGCCTGGCGGCGGTGCTCGCTGGGGGAGAGCCCGTACACGCTCCTGAAGGCGCGGCTGAACTCGGCGGCGCGCGGCAGCCCGCAGCCGGTGGCGACGGCGTGGACGGGCAGGCCGCGCAGCGCGGGGTCGGCCAGGTCGCGGCGGGCCTTCTCCAGCCGGCGCCGGCGCACGAAGGCGGCGACGGTCTCCCCGCCGGAGTGCCGGGTGAACAGGCGGTGCAGGTAGCTGACCGAGATGTGGTGGGCGGCGGCGATCACCGCGGGGGTCAGTTCGGGGTCGTGCAGGCGGCGTGCGACGAAGCCCCGGACGTTCTCCACCAGGGCCCGCTGGCGGGTGTCGTCGGGCACGGAGGACTCGGCGTCCAGTTCCCGGGCGAGCCAGGCGGCCACCAGGTCCACCACGACGCCGCCCAGGCGGGGGGTCTCGGCGGGGCCCAGGGCGGCGGCCTGCCGGTCGAGGCCGACGAGGAAGTCCGAGAGCAGCGCGCGGGTGCCCTCCCGGGCGGAGAAGCCGCGGCCCAGCAGCTCGTGCACCCGGTGCGCGGGCAGCGGCAGCAGCGCGGTGGGGAAGTCGATGCCGACGGCTTCGATCCGCAGGTCCTCGGGGGCCTGGGCGCGGGCGTTGAAGGCCCGCAGGTCGAAGGGGTGCGAGCTGTCGAGCATGTGGAGGTTGCCGCCGCCGAAGGTCTCGGTGCGCCCGGTGTCGCGGGTCAGGGCGAAGCCGCCGTCGAGCAGCAGGGTCAGGTGGAACACCCCCAGGTCCGAGCGGCGCACCCGGCGTGCGGTGCGCTGGAAGCGGGTGGGCGGGAAGGAGGTCCGCAGGAGGGTCACCGGGCCCAGCTCCAGGCGCCGCATCTCGGCCCGGAAGTCGTCGGCGTGGGCGCTGGTCACCTCGCTGTCGCGGGTGCGGCCGACCAACTCCCGCCAGCAGTCGAACCGTTCCTTCCCGGGCACGCCCTCGCTGCGGAACACGCTCTCCGTGCTCGTGGCCACTGTCCGCTCTTCCCTTCCGCGGTCCGTCCCCTTCCTCCCCGGCGGAGCTCCCCTACCCCACCCGGTGTCACCGGCACCTCGCAGCCGGTGACACCGAAACCTACAAGGTGGGGCCGGGCGTGCTCCGCCCGGCCCCCGGGCGGGGGCCCGGCGCACCACGAGGACGGCGGTGGAGAAATCCGCCCCCACCGCCGCGGATTCCCGGAAACGGCCGATTCGGCCGGCCCGCGCTCCCGGTCGTCCGATCACCCGGACAAGGGCACACAAGGGCCGTTATCGGCCGAATGAAGATGGATTCCGCTCCTCACGTTCCCTTGACGGACATTCCTGCCCCGGGGCCGGAGTCGGCCGGCCGCACCTCCCTCCCCACCTGCTGGATTCGGTGCCGCGCCTGGTGAAACCGGAGCGTGCGGCCCCCCCTCGAGCCCCGGCGGGGCGAATTGAATTCGACATCGAGGAATTCCGCTTCCGTCCGCCGGCTTCAAATGCGGGCGGACGCGGCCCAGGTTGTCCCCAGCGCAAATGGCAGGACGTCTCGCAGACGGGGGAAATCAGTGACAGGGCGCGGAATTCGAAAGTCCGTCGCGGCGGGTAAAGCCGTCGTCGCGGCGGTGGTGGCGGTCTTCGCGATCGTGGCCACCACGGGTGCGGCCGGCGCCGCCACGGGAGCCGCCGCCGACCCGCGCCCGCGTCCGTTGGTCTCGCGTGCGTCCGTTCGTCCGGCCTCTGTCCGTTCGTCCGGCCCCGTTCGTCCCCGTCCGTTCGTCCGGCCCCGTCTGGTCAGTTGTCGTTCGGGGTGCCGAGTGCGAGGGTGAAGCTGAAGCGGTCGCCCCGGTAGAGGGTGCGTACCTGTTCCAGCGGCCGTCCTC
>NZ_JBHUAF010000466.1:0-5956 GCF_042789895.1 Kitasatospora sp. NPDC056783 | reverse complement strand
GGGCCCCTTCTCCCTGTCCTACGAGGCCGTCAGCCCCAGGTGATCAGGCGCTTCGGGCGCTCCAGCAGCGCGGCCACGTCGGCCAGCACCTTGGAGCCCAACTCCCCGTCCACCAGGCGGTGGTCGAAGGAGAGCGCGAGCGTGGTCACCTGGCGGGGGACCACCTTGCCCTTGTGCACCCACGGCAGCTCCCGGACCGCGCCGAAGGCCAGGATGGCGGCCTCGCCCGGGTTGAGGATCGGGGTGCCGGTGTCGACGCCGAAGACGCCGACGTTGGTGATGGTGACCGTCCCGCCCTGCATGTCGGCCGGCGAGGTCTTGCCCTGACGGGCGGTGTCGACCAGCTCGCCGAGCGAAGTGGCCAGCCCGGCAAGGGTCTTGGACCCGGCGTCCTTGATGTTCGGGACGATCAGGCCGCGCGGGGTGGCCGCGGCGATGCCGAGGTTCACCTGGCCCTTGAGGACGATCTCCTGCGCCGCCTCGTCCCACTGGGCGTTGATCCCGGGGTGCCGCTTGATCGCGGTGAGCAGCGCCTTGGCGACGATCAGCAGCGGGCTGACCCGGACGTCCCGGCCCAGCTCGCCGCTCTCCTTGAGCCGGCGGACGAACTTCATCGTGCGGGTCACGTCGACCTGCACGAACTCGGTGACGTGCGGGGCGGTGAAGGCCGAGGCCACCATCGCCTGCGCGGTCGCCTTGCGGACGCCCTTGATCGGCACCCGGACGTCGCCCGCGGCGGGCCCGGAGACCGGGGCCGCGACGGCCTCGGCCATCTCGACCGCCGCGGCCACGACCGGCTCGACGGCCGGAGCCGGCGGAGCGGCCTGGGCGGCGGCTGCGTGGGCGTGCAGGTCCTCGCGGGTGATCACGCCGCCCGGACCGGTCGGGGTGACGGCCCGCAGGTCGATGCCCAGGTCCTTGGCCAGCTTGCGCACCGGAGGTTTGGCCAACGGGCGGTCCCCGACCGGCACTTCGGCCACCGGGGCCGGAACCGCCGGGGCCGGAGCGACCGGAGCGACCGGGGCCGGCGGCGCGGCCTTCGTTGTGGTGGTCGTCGTCGTGGTCCGTCGGGCCCGGCGCTGGGCCGTACCGGTGCGCGGGCCGTACCCGACCAGCACCTCGCGCCGCTCGGGCTCGGCCTCCTCGGCGGGAGCCGGTGCCGGAGCCGCGACCGCGACCGCGGCGACGGGAGCGGCCGGAGCCGCGGCCCCCGCCTCCCCGGCGACCGCGACCGAGATGATCACGGTGCCGACGTCGACCGTCGAGCCCTCGGGGAAGTACAGCTGCTCGACCACCCCGTTGAACGGGATGGGCAGCTCCACGGCCGCCTTGGCGGTCTCCACCTCGCAGACGACCTGCCCGTCGGTGACGGTGTCACCGGGCTTGACGTACCAGCTGAGGATCTCGGCCTCGGTGAGCCCCTCGCCCACGTCGGGCATCTTGAACTCGCGGAGCGAGCGAACTTCGGTGGTCATCTTCGCTCCCCGGAATCAGTACGCGAGCGCGCGGTCGACGGCGTCGAGCACGCGGTCCAGGTCGGGGAGGAAGGCCTCCTCGACCCGGGACGGCGGGTACGGCGCGTGGTAGCCGCCGACCCTCAGAACCGGTGCCTCCAGGTGGTAGAAGCACTTCTCGGTGAGCCGTGCGGCCAACTCGGCGCCCATGCCCAGGAAGACGGGTGCCTCGTGCACCACCACGGCCCGGCCGGTGCGCTTGACCGACTCCTCCAGGGTGGCGAAGTCCACCGGGGAGAGCGAGCGCAGGTCGACGACCTCCAGCCGGCGGCCGTCCTCCTCGGCGGCCTTGGCGGCCTCCAGGCAGACCTTGACCATCGGGCCGTACGCGATCAGCGTCGCGTCGGCGCCGGGCCGGACGATCCGGGCGTCGTGCAGACCGAGGTCGGCGGCGTCGCCGACCTCGCCCTTGTCCCAGTAACGGCGCTTGGGCTCCAGGAAGACGACCGGGTCGTCGGACTCGATCGACTGCCGCAGCATCCAGTGCGCGTCGTGCGCGTTGGCCGGGGTGACCACCCGCAGGCCCGCGGTGTGCGCGAAGTACGCCTCGTGCGACTCGCTGTGGTGCTCGACCGCGCCGATGCCACCCGCGTAGGGGATGCGCACGGTGACCGGCAGCTTGACGTGGCCCAGCGCACGGGCGTGCATCTTGGCCAGCTGGGAGACGATCTGGTCGAAGGCCGGGTAGACGAAGCCGTCGAACTGGATCTCCACGACGGGGCGGTAGCCGCGCAGCGCCAGGCCGATCGCGGTGCCCACGATGCCGGACTCGGCGAGCGGGGTGTCGATCACCCGGTCCTCGCCGAAGTCCTTCTGGAGGCCGTCGGTGATCCGGAAGACGCCGCCGAGCTTGCCGATGTCCTCGCCCATCAGGACGGTCTTCGGATCGTTCTCCAGCGACTTGCGCAGGGCCCCGTTCAGGGCCTTGGCGATGCTCAGCTGACCGGCCATCAGTGGGTCTCCCCCGCCTCGAAGGAGGCCGCGTACTCGACGTACTCGGCCCGTTCCTCATCGACCAGTGTGTGCGGCTCGCTGTACACGTGGTCGAAGATCAGGGTCGGGTCCGGGTCCGGCATGCCGCGCACGCCCTCGCGCACCCGCAGCCCCAGCTGCTCGCTCTCGGCGTCGACGGCGGCGAAGAACTCCTCGTCGGCCAGGCCCTCCTTCTCCAGGAGGGCGCGGAGCCGGGTGATCGGGTCCTTGGCCTTCCAGGCCTCGGTCTCGTCGGCGTGCCGGTAGCGGGTGGGGTCGTCGGAGGTGGTGTGGGCACCCATCCGGTAGGTGAACGCCTCGATCAGCACCGGGCCGTTGCCGTTGCGCGCGTGGTCGAGCGCCCAGCGGGTGACCGCCAGGCAGGCCAGCACGTCGTTGCCGTCGACCCGGACCCCCGGGAAGCCGAAGCCGGAGGCGCGGCGGTACAGCGGGATCTTGGTCTGGGTGGTGGTGGGCTCGGAGATCGCCCACTGGTTGTTCTGGCAGAAGAAGACCACCGGCGCGTTGTAGACCGAGGCGAAGGTGAAGGCCTCGTTGACGTCGCCCTGGCTGGAGGCGCCGTCGCCGAAGTACGCGATCACCGCGTCGTCGGCGCCGTCCTTGCTGATGCCCATCGCGTAACCGGTGGCGTGCAGGGCCTGCGCGCCGATCACGATGGTGTACAGGTGGAAGTTCTTCTCGTTCGGGTCCCAGCCGCCGTGGTTCACACCGCGGAACATGCCGAGCAGGTTCAGCGGGTCGACGTCGCGGCACCAGGCCACGCCGTGCTCGCGGTAGGTCGGGAAGGCGTAGTCACCGGGGCGCAGGGCGCGGCCGGAGCCGACCTGGGCGGCCTCCTGGCCGAGCAGCGAGGCCCACAGGCCCAGCTCGCCCTGGCGCTGGAGCGCGGTGGCCTCGCCGTCGAACCGGCGCACCAGCACCAGGTCGCGGTAGAGGGCGAGCAGCTCCTCGGGAGTGGTGGTGAGGGGGTAGTCCGGGTGCTCGACCCGCTCGCCTTCCGGCGTGAGCAGCTGGACGAGCTCCGGCTGGGCGTCCTCGCCCGTCGCGCGGAGGGTGTCAGGGACGGAGGGGGCCGCCTTCTTGCGGGCCCTCGCCGTGCTTTTGACGGTCACGTTCACTCCTCGGTCTGTCCGGCCGCCCGGGGTCGCCGGTGACCGGTCCGGTCACCGCCTCGCGGGGCGCGCGTGGGTGTGCGCTCCCACAGCGGGGCAGGTGGTGATCCTGTTCCGACGGCGTCCCTCACGAGAACGTTACCCAGCGTCCGCCTCCGGCGCGCTTGCGCTAGGACGTCCTACTTGTTCAGGGTCTACAACCCCGAGGGTGCCGCGTTCGGCTCGCCGTCGGAAGGGTGGGGGTGACGGTCGGCGTGACGCAGCTCTCAATTCGAGCGCCTTCAGGACACCAGCGCACGTTATCCGGGCAGACGCCCGTACGTAAGGGGGTTCTCGGTATCGGTTTCGGACGGCTCTGGCCGAATCACGTCTTGACGGAGGTATGAACGATAGGTCTTTCGTACGGTGATATGGGAGGCTTTGGATGTGACTGATAACGGACAAATCAGGGTATTCCTGCTCGACGATCACGAGGTCGTCCGGCGGGGCGTGCACGATCTGCTCTCGGTCGAGGACGACATCGAGGTGGTCGGCGAGGCCGGCACGGCCACCGAGGCGCTCACCCGGATCCCCGCGGTCCACCCGGACGTCGCGGTGCTCGACGTCCGCCTGCCGGACGGCAACGGGGTCGAGGTCTGCCGCGAGATCCGCTCCAAGCTGCCCGAGATCAAGTGCCTGATGCTGACCTCGTTCTCGGACGACGAGGCGCTGTTCGACTCGATCATGGCCGGCGCCTCCGGCTACGTGCTGAAGGCGATCCGCGGCACCGACCTGATCACCGCCGTCCGGGACGTCGCCGCCGGCCGCTCGCTGCTCGACCCGGTCGCCACCAGCCGGGTGCTCGCCCGGCTGCGCGACGGCGGCGAGAAGGAGGACGAACGGCTCTCCCAACTCACCAAGCAGGAACGGCGGATCCTCGATCTGATCGGCGAAGGTATGACAAATCGTCAGATCGGCAACGAGTTGCACCTCGCCGAGAAGACGGTGAAGAACTACGTCTCCAGTCTGCTCGCCAAGATGGGCATGGAGCGACGCACCCAGGCGGCCGCGTTCGTGGCACGGCACCAGGCCGATCACCAGTACTGACCGTACAACTGCACAGAACTGACGGCTTGTCAAGGGCCCCCGCAAGGGGGCCATAACCTCTGCACGTGACTTTCAGCCAGACCCTCGCCTGCGCCCCGGCCCGCCCCGACCTCTCCGCACCGCCGATGGGGACCCTCAGCCCGCCCGTCCCGTACAACGCGCTCGCCGAGGTCCTGGCCCGCTACCGGGTGGGGCGGCCACTGACCGTCGAACCAGTCGCGGAGGGCCTGTTGAACCGGGGGTACCTGGTCACCACCGAGGCCGGTCCGTACTTCCTGAAGTGCTACGTCGACGCCGCCACCGCCAGCCGCCCGAAGATCCTCGCCCACCACCGCGCGATGGCCGCGCTGAACACCCTCGGACTGCCCGTCGCGCCCCCGCTGGCCTGCGCCGAAGGGGGCGGCACGGTGGCCTCCCGGGGCGGCCGGATGTTCGCCCTGTTCCCCTGGGTCGAGGGCCGGCACCGGCACGGCGACGAACTCGGCCCGGAGCGGTGCGACGAACTCGGCACGCTGCTCGGCCGACTGCACGGCGCGCTCGACGACGTCTGCGCCCCCTTGCCACAACCCTCCGGCTACCACAGCGCCGACCCGGCCGAGAGCGCCGAACTCGCCCGCGACCTGCGGCTCCGCGCCCAGGAGCACCGCCCATCCGGGGAGTTGGACGCGCTGGTGGAGCACCGGCTCACGGAACGGCTGGAACTGCTCGCCGAGCACGCCCACCGCCGCCCCGCCCCGGAGGCCGCGCCGCCCACCGGCTGGACCCACGGCGACTTCCACGGCCTCAACCTGCTGTACGGGCCGAACCGCGAGGTGGCGGCCGTCCTGGACTGGGACAAGCTCGGCGCGCAGCCACGCGCCGAGGAGGCCGTCCGGGCCGCCACGCTGCTCTTCAACGACCGTTCCTCCGGCGCCCTGGACCTGGTCCGGGTCCGCCGCTACTCCCAGGCCTACCGGGCCTCCGGCGCCGCCACCGCCGAGCACCTGGCCGCCGCCGTCCACCGAGTCTGGTGGGAGCGGCTGAACGACTTCTGGATGCTCCAGTGGCGCTACCAGCGGGCCGACCACCGGGCCGACCCGCTCTACCCGGCCTCCGCGGGCCAGTTGGCGTGGTGGTGCCAGGAGTACGAGCAGGTCCTGGACGCCTTCGCCAACTGACGGCGCCGAAACGACGGGCGGGCCGACCGGTTCGACACCCGGGGGGCCGCGCCCGCGGGTCTGCCGGCGGGTGTGCCGGCGGTCCGGCCTTGGC
>NZ_JBHUAF010000465.1:0-6046 GCF_042789895.1 Kitasatospora sp. NPDC056783 | reverse complement strand
ACACGGAGACATTGAGCAATGGCTGAGATTCTCGTTCTGGTGGACCACGCCGACGGTGTGGTCCGCAAGCCGGCCCTGGAACTGCTGACCCTGGCCCGCCGTATCGGTGAGCCGTCCGCCGTCGTCCTCGGCGCCGGCGCGGCCGCGGCCGGCATCGCCGCGAAGGCCGGCGAGTACGGCGCGGCGAAGGTGTACGTCGCCGACGGCGCGGAGTTCGACGACCTGCTGGTGGTCCCCAAGGTGGACGCCCTGGCCCAGATCGCCGGGGCCAATGACGTGGCGGCGGTGCTGGTGACGTCCTCGGGTGAGGGCAAGGAGGTCGCCGCGCGGGTGGCGTTGCGGATCGGTTCCGGCATCATCACCGACGCCGTCGACGTGGAGGCCGGTGAGGGTGGTCCGGTCGCCACCCAGTCGGTGTTCGCCGCGTCCTTCCAGGTGAGGTCCAGGGTCACCAAGGGTGCGCCGGTCATCACCGTCAAGCCGAACTCGGTCGCCCCGGAGGCGGCCGCGGCCGCCGGTGCCGTCGAGGACGTCGTCGTGGAGTTCGGCGGCAACGCCGCGAAGGTCACCTCGCGTACCCCGCGGGTGTCCTCGGGCCGTCCGGAGCTGACGGAGGCCGCGATCGTGGTCTCCGGTGGCCGTGGTGTCGGTGCGGCCGAGGGCTTCGGTGTGGTCGAGGAGCTCGCGGACGCGCTGGGCGGGGCGGTCGGTGCCTCGCGTGCGGCCGTGGACGCCGGCTGGTACCCGCACAGCAGCCAGGTCGGCCAGACCGGCAAGCAGGTCTCCCCGCAGCTGTACATCGCGGCGGGCATCTCGGGTGCGATCCAGCACCGGGCGGGCATGCAGACCTCGAAGACCATCGTGGCGGTGAACAAGGACCCCGAGGCCCCGATCTTCGAGCTGGTCGACTACGGGGTGGTCGGCGACCTCTTCCAGGTGCTGCCGCAGCTGACCGCCGAGGTGAAGGCCCGTAAGGCCTGATCCCCGCGGATGGTTCGGAGGGCGTGGCGCCGGGTGGTACCCGGTGCCACGCCCTCCGGCGTTCTCCGGTGCCCTCCTGCGGTGCCCGGCTCCGGCCCGGCGTCCCCGGAGCGGGGCGGGCGGCGGCGGCCCGTAGAGTCGGCGCCGGCGCGTGCCCCGGAGCCGGGCGCACGCGGTGAGCGCGTGGCGCACGGGCGCGGCGCGTCGGCTTGGGACGAGGCGAGGACGGTGGCATGGCACTGCTGACGGCACTTCAGGGCGGTTTCGGCGACGCGGCGGACGCGCTGCGGATCGACGGTCGGACGCTCTCCCGGGAGGAACTGCTGGGCGCGGCGACCGCCGTCGCCGACCGGGTGGCCGGCGCCCCGGCGCTCGCGGTGCTCGCCCGGCCCACCGTCGAGACCGTCACCGCCGTGGTCGGCGGCCTGCTGGCGGGTGTCCCGGTGGTGCCGCTGCCGCCGGACTCGGGGCCCAAGGAGCGCGAGCACATCCTGCGGGACTCCGGCGCGGCGCTGCTCGCGCACGCCGCCGGGGAGGCGATGCCGGAAGGCACCTCGGTGGCGGGGCTGCCGGTCGACCCGGGGCAGCGCTCCGCCACCACGTACGCCGAGCCGTCCGCCGGGTCGACCGGCTTCGTGCTCTACACCTCGGGCACCACCGGCGCGCCCAAGGGCGCGGTGATCCGGCGCGAGGCGGTCGCCGCCGACCTGGACGCCCTCGCCGCCGCCTGGCGGTGGACCGCCGAGGACACCCTCGTGCACGGCCTGCCGCTGTTCCACGTGCACGGGCTGCTTCTCGGCGTGCTCGGCGCCCTGCGCACCGGCAGCGCGCTGGTGCACACCGGGCGGCCCACCCCGATGGCCTACGCGGCGGCGGGCGGCAACCTGTACTTCGGCGTGCCCACCGTCTGGTCCCGGCTGGCGGCCGACCCGGAGGCGGCGGCCCGGCTGGCCCAGGCCCGGCTGCTGGTCTCCGGCAGCGCGCCGCTGCCCGTCCCGGTGTTCGAGAAGCTGGCGGCGCTCACCGGGCACGCCCCGATCGAGCGGTACGGGATGACCGAGTCGCTGATCACCGTCAGCACCCGGGCGGACGGCGAGCGGCGCCCCGGCAGCGTCGGGCTGCCGGTGGACGGGGTCCGCACCCGGCTGGTCGGCGAGGACGGCGCGCCGGTGCCGCGCGACGGGGAGAGCGTCGGCGAGCTCCAGGTGGCCGGCCCGACGCTGTTCAGCGGTTACCTCAACCGGCCGGAGGCGGATGCCGAGGCCTGGACGGCGGACGGCTGGTTCCGTACGGGGGACGTCGCGGTGATCGGCGCGGACGGGTTCCACCGGATCGTCGGCCGCGCCTCGGTGGACCTGATCAAGAGCGGCGGCTACCGGATCGGCGCGGGCGAGGTGGAGGCCGCGCTGCGGGACCACCCGGCCGTCGCCGACGCGGCGGTGGTCGGGGTGCCGGACGAGGACCTCGGACAGGCGATCGTGGCGTACGTCATCGCGGACGGCGCCGTGACGGGGGACCAGCTGACGGCCTTCGTGGCGGAGCGGCTCTCGGTGCACAAGCGGCCGCGCCGGGTCGTGCTGGTGCCCGAACTGCCCAGGAACGCCTTGGGGAAGGTGCTGAAGAAGCAGCTGCTGGCGGAGGCCGGTGGCCGGTGACGCGAGGGGTTGTCGGACGCCGCCGGCGATGACGGACGTTCACTCTGATGCGCCGTTGGTGCTCACCACCCGTGACCCTTCCTTTGGCGCACTCCACTGCGCACTGTGCGCGGACGCGTGCCTAACGTGACACGCAGGCAGAACCGAATCGCTGGGCGGAAGCGCCGCGGCTCCCGGTCGCAGGACCGGAAGCCGCGGCGTGCCGGGCGGGGGCTCTGCCGGACAGCGCGGCCAGTCGTGGCCGGTCACAGCAACTCGCAGCAGTGAAGGAAGTCAGCACGATGACCACCGTCAACACCGGCGCGCCGGCCGTCGCCGGCGCACCGACCGGGCAGCAGGACGCTGCCACCGCTCCTGCCCCCCGTCCGTCCCGCACCGCGCGGCTCCGTCGGGGGATAGCCATGGTGGCCGTGATCGCGACCGGGGCGGGCGTGATCGGCCTCGGTACCGGCGTCGGCCCCGCGGCCGCGGAGGCCGCTCCGGCGCACGCCGGATGGGACGGCTCGCGGTACTGGTTCAAGAACAGCCAGGGGGAGTGGCGCTGGACCTCGCACTACAGCGTGTACGCGGCGCGCACCGGGGGTGGCTCCCCGTCCGCCGCCAAGTCCTCGGCCGGGTCCTCCGGCGGGATCAAGCAGGGGTGGGACGGCGAGCGCTACTGGTTCCGCAACAGCAAGGGCGAGTGGCGTTGGACCTCGCACTACGACATCTACCTGGACCGCACCGGGGGCGGCCCCGACGCGGACGACGGGCGTCCGGCCTACTTCAACGACTCGGTCGCGGAGGACCGCGACGTCGAGACGGCCGTGCAGTTCGCGCTCTCCCAGCTGGGCGTGCCGTTCCGCCGGGCGGGCAACGGGCCGGACGGCTACGACTGCTCGGGCCTGGTGCAGCAGTCCTTCCGGCGCGGCGGGATCGACCTGCCGCGCGTCGCCAACGACCAGTACGCGGCGACCACGCCGATCGGCGCGAGTCAGCTGCGCCGCGGTGACCTGCTGTTCTGGTCGCCGGACGGGACGCCCAGGGGCATCCAGCACGTGGCGATCTACCTGGGCGACAACGACTACGTCGAGGCCGCGCGGCCGGGGACCAACATCCGGATCTCGGAGATCAGCAGCGGCTACTACCCGGCGTACATGGGGCGGCCGTAGCGGCCGGCCGGTTCTCCCGCCGGGGGCGCCGGTCCGTCCGGTGCCCCCGGCGGGCGCTTCCGTGCGCGGGGCGTGCACCACGGGGCACAGGATCGTGCGGGCGGGGGAGCGCGGGGCGCGAGGGGCGTACGAGCGGGGCGTGCGCGACAAGTCGACCCATCTGGCGTCCTGTGCCCGAGCAGTGGCCAAGGGGTGCAACTTTCCGGTAGACCGGGCGGCGTTTCCTCGCTCTCGGGCGCCTGACCTGGGCACATGCCGCCGGCACGGGGTGGGCCGGGGCACGCGGGCGGGCACGACCGGGAGGCATGGGGAGCGGCGTGGCGCGGGTACCACCACGGGTGGCGCCGGTTCGGCTGACGGGGGCGCCCCCCGGTGCGAACCGCACCGGGGGAAGTCGAGGGCAGGGGACGTTGTGATCGTCTGGGTCAATGGCACATTCGGGGCGGGCAAGACGAGCGCCTGCCGTGAGCTGGTGGAACTGCTGCCCGGGAGCGTGCTCTTCGATCCCGAGCTGGTGGGCTTCGGTCTGCGCCGACTGCTTCCGGCCGACCGCCTGGCGACGGTCTCCGACTTCCAGGAGCTGGCGGCCTGGCGCCGGCTCGTCCCCGAGACGGCGGCGGCCCTGCTCGGCGAGGTCGGGGGGCCGCTGGTGGCCCCGATGACCCTGCTGAGAGAGGACTACCGGGACGAGATCTTCGGCGGGCTGGCCTCGCACGGGATCGCGGTGCACCACTTCGTACTGGACCCTGAAGAAACGATCCTGCGCGACCGCATAGCCCACCGCGAGGAGTGCCCCGGTGATCCGGCGGCCAGCGAGCGGGTCCGCGCCTGGTGCCTCGACCACCTGCCCGCCTACCGCGCCGCCCGCCGCTGGCTGGTCGGGGACGCCCGGATGATCGACACCGGCGCGCTCTCCCCCCGGGAGACCGCGCTCCGGATCGCCGAACTGGTCCGGGTCGGCGCCGCCCGCTGCCCGATCGTCCAGACCCCGGACCCGACCGGGGACACCGTGGCCTCCGCCGTCCTGCTCTTCGACGAGCAGGACCGGGTGCTGCTCGTCGACCCCGTCTACAAGCCGGACTGGGACTTCCCCGGCGGCGTGGTCGAGCGCGGTGAGGCCCCCACGGACGCGGCCCTGCGCGAGACCGCGGAGGAGCTGGGCCTGCGCCTGGACTCCGCCGCCCTGCGCCTGCTCGCCGTCGACTGGGAGCCGCGCACCGGCCCGCGCCGCGGCGGACTGCGGCTGATGTACGACGGCGGCCTGCTGGACGCGGAGGGCCGGCAGAGGCTGCTGCTCCAGCAGGAGGAACTGCGCGGCTGGCGCTTCGTCACCCTGGACGAGGCGGGCGAGCTGCTGCCGCCGGGGCGCTACCGGCGGCTGGCGGCCGCGCTGGACGCGCGGCGCAGCGGTGAGCTGCGGTACCTGGAGGCGGGGAGCCGGGCGGCCGCGGGGCTGGCGCGCACGGCGGACGCGGCGTAGGGGAGGGCTGGCGCGGGGGCGCGGCGGAGGGGCGCGGCGGAGGGGCGCGGCGGAGGAGGTCGGCGGAGGAGGGAGGAAGCGGAAGGGGCGGGCCGGGCTGGGTGGGGGCGGTCTCCGGCTGCGCCTCCCGGTTCGCGGGGCGGCGGGCCCGGGCGGGAGGATGGGGGCATGCCGTTCACGCTGAGCCATCCCGCCGCCGTCCTGCCCCTGCTGCGTGCCGCCGGGGCGCGCGGACCGCTGGTGGCTTCGGCGCTGGTTGCCGGGTCGATGGCGCCGGACGTGCCGTTCTTCGCCGAGTCCCTGCTGCCCGGGGTGTACGGCCACGGCGGGCTGACGCACCGCTGGTGGGCGGTGCCGACGCTGGACGTGGCGATCGCCGGAGCGCTGGTGGCCGGCTGGCACGGGCTGCTGCGCGGGCCGGCGGTGGCGTTGCTGCCCGAACGCTGGGCGGGTGCCGCGGAGGCGCTGACGGTCCGACGGAGCGCGGGGGCCGGAGACGTCGGGGACACCGGCACGGTCGGGGCCGGGGTCGGGGCCGGGGCCGGTGGCGCGGCGTGGTTCGCGGCCTCGGCCGCGATCGGCGCGGCCACGCACGTCGGCTGGGACGCCTTCACCCACGGGGGCCGGCTGGGCGTGCGGCTGCTGCCCGTCCTGGACCGGCCGGTGGCCGGCGTCCCGCTGTACGAGGTGTTGCAGTACGGCAGTTCGGCGCTCGCCCTGGCGGCGCTGGGTGGTTGGGCGGCGCGTGCGGCGCGGGCCGCCGAGCCGGTGCGGCCGGC
>NZ_JBHUAF010000464.1:0-6107 GCF_042789895.1 Kitasatospora sp. NPDC056783 | reverse complement strand
GTCCTGGACCCGGACGAAGGTCTCCGTGCCCATCAGTCCGGTGAACCGCTCCCGGCCCATCTTCAGGAAGAAGATGTTCTCGCCCTGGCTGGCGTGCGCGGCCAGGGCGTCGAACTTCCGGCCGCCGAACTCGGTGGTGTCCACCCACGTGGTGATCTCCTCGTCGGGCAGGCCGAACGGCGGCACCTCGGACGCCTCCGAGGCGTCCGGCTCGTCCCAGTCCGCGCCGAACTCCCGCATGACCTCGCCGAACCGCCGCATCGCCGAGCGCGGTGCCGTCGTCCAGTAGACCTTCGGCGTCAGCCCGGCCAGCTCCACCGCGGCCATGGTGATGCGGTGGGCCTGGATGTGGTCGGGGTGGCCGTAGAAGCCGTTCTCGTCGTAGGTGACGACGACGTCGGGCCGGTAGTGCCGCATCAGCTCGGCGAGGCGGGCGGCGCCGTCCGCCACCGGCGTGCTCCAGAAGGACCCGGGCGCGTCGTTGCTCGCCCAGCCCATCATCCCGGAGTCGGCGTACTCCAGCAGTTCCAGGTGCCCGACCTCCAGCACCTCGCAGCTGGCCTCCAGTTCCCGGCGGCGCATCGCGGCGACGGCCTCCGGGTCGTGGCCCGGCTCGCCCGGCTTGACCCCTCCCGGCCCGTCGCCGCACCTGCCGTCGGTACACGTGACGAGGACCGTACGGATGCCCTCCGCCGCGTACCGGGCGAGGACACCTCCCGTCCCGGTGGCCTCGTCGTCGGGGTGGGCGTGCACCGCCATCAGCGTCAAAGGCCGGTCGGCCATGGAATCCATCCTCCGGTCCGGGGTGTGCTCGTCACCCAGTCTGCGCCACCCGGCAGGGTGACCGCTCGCAGTATCCGGCCCGGGCCGGAGCCGCTCGACACCACCCCTCGGGTTCCGGGAGGGTGCGGGACGGTTCTCCTACGATCGACTGGACAACGGACCCCGGCGACGGATTTGTTCCCCTGACCGATCACACCGGCGGGATCGACCGGTCGAAGCCCAGCATCGCCCGCGTCCACGACTACCTGCTCGGCGGCCGGGACAACCATCCCGTCGACCGCGAGGTCGGCGACTTCTTCCTCGACGGACTGCCCGGTTCGGTGGCCCTGGCGTTCGCCAACCGCCGGGCCCTGGTCCGTGCCGTGGGCGCCATGGCCGACGGCGGTGCGAGGACCGCGAACGGGCCGCCGGTCCTGCCGTTGTTCGACGCCGCTGTTCCGACGCTCACCAATACCCTGACCAGGGAGCGGCGTTCACCACCGCCAGGCCCGGCGGATCCGGTTCCCGCCCGCCAGGGCCAGCAGCGCCCCGCCCGCCGCGGCGACCCCGGCCACCGCCAGGTTCTGGCGCTGAGCCCGGCGCCGGTCGGCGACGACGGCCCGGGCCGAGGCCGCCAGGAAGGCCCGTTCGACCCCGGCCGCGGCCAGCTCGCCGGCCGTCACCCGCCGCATCAGCTCCTCCAACCGCCCACCCCGGCACAGCAGTTCCGGGTCCCGGTCGGCGTCCTCCCAGCCCCGCGCGGCCGTGGTCAGCCGCAGTTGCTCCCCCAGTGCCTCGCGGCCCTCCGCCAGCCAGCCCCTCAGCCTGGGCCAGGCCGACGCCAGCGCCTGGTGGGACAGCTCGACGGTGTCCCGGTCCACCACCACCAGCCGTGCCCGGACCAGCCGTTCCAGCACCTCGGGGACGCCGGGATCGTCGAACTCGGCCCGCCGCACCGGCCTCCGGGCGCACTCGTCGCCGTCCGGCACCAGCTCGCCGCCCGGTGTCAGTACGCCGCCCGCGGCCGCCGCACCGCCGACGGCGCTCTCACCGCCGTTCTTGTCACCGGCGCCGAGCCACTCCCCGCCCAGCCGCAGGAACACCGCCTGCGCCCGGGCCCGGTCGGCCGCGTCCAGGCCGTTGTACAGCGCCTCCGCCGTCCGGGCCAGCGCGCCCTCGAAGCCTCCGGTGGCCTGGAACCCGGCCAGCGTGAGGGCGTTGCCGCTGCGCCGCCGCCAGGTCTCCAACAGGGCCGCGGACACCAGTGGGAGCGCGCCCGGTTGCTGCGCGACGGTCGAGATCAGGACGGCCAGCAGGGCGCCCTCGACGGTGCAGCCGGACCGTGACGCCGGTTCGGTGATCGCCCGCCGCAGCTCGTCCGGCGCCGGACGACCCACCGCCAGCACCCCGTGCCGGCCGGCCTCGGCCAGCCCCGGGTGCTCGGCCAGCAGCGGCGCGCACTGGTCCGAGCGGACCACCAGCACCACCCGGCAGCGGGCCGGCGCCGACACCGGCAGCCCCTGCGCCGCCTCGCCCGGGCCGCCCGCGGCGGTCGCCACCAGCGCGTCCAGGAACCGCGCCCGCTCGGCGGCGTCCCGGCAGCGGGTGCGCAGTTGCTCGCCCTGGTCCACCACCAGCACCGGCTCCCCGGCGGTCGGCCCGGAGGCGCCGCGCGCCGCTTCCCCGGCCCGCTGACCGAGCCGGGCCAGCGCCAGCGCGTACGCCTCCATCGGCCGTTCGCCGGGAGTCAGCAGCGCCACCGGGGCTCCGCCGTCGGCCGGGGGCCGGCCCGACCCGGCCCCGCCTCCGGTTCTCCCCGTGGCCGCGCCGGCGGCGAGGCGCCCGTCGAGCCGGGCCAGCAGGCCGGCCCTGACCAGCGAGGACTTGCCCGCCCCGGACGGCCCGGAGAGGATCACCAGCCGCCGTTCGGCCAGCAGCGCGACCAGCCGCTCCAGCAGCGCCTCGCGGCCGAAGAAGCGCTCTGCGTCGACCGCCTCGAACGCGGCCGCGCCCGGATAGGGTGCCCGTCCGGCCTCCTGGGCGCGCCTCCGGGCGGCGACCCCGGCGGCCAGTTCGGCGGCGAGCAGCTGCCAGCGGTGCCGCCACTCCGGCACGTCCCCGTCGCAGGCCTGCACATAGGCGAGGGTGACGGCGAGACTGGGCAGCCGCCTCCCGCCCGCGGCCACCGACAGGCTGGCCGCCGAGCAGTGGGCCCGGAGCGCGAGTTGACGGTACGGCGGGCTTCCGGCGCGCTCCCGCAGGGCCCGCAGATCGCCCGCGAAACGCAGCAGCGGCCCGTCCCCCGGGTCCAGTGGACTTTCCCGACGCGGCACGACGTCCCCCTTCTCCGGTGAAGCGGTGTCCCCCGAATACCTCTGTTCCCACGCGTCACACGCACCGCGCGCGCCCCGTGTCCATCCCCCCCGTTGATTCATCATGCACACCACCATTGGCGTCAAACAATGGGGCGGACGGGCCGGTTGTTCCGAGTTGTTGTTCAATGTCCACTCGCACGGCGCCGAACAATGCCGGTGGGATAGAACCGGAACCCGCAGCCTTCGCTGACTTCGGAGACATCCATGAGGTTCACGCGGTACTGCCGTTCCCTCCTGTCCACACCCGCGATGGCGGTGGAGCGGTACACCAAGAGCCACCAGTCCGGGGCCGACATCGCCATGGTCGATCTGGAGGATTCCGTCCCACCCGCCCTGAAGGAGGAGGCCCGTCGGCTCGCCGAGGAGTTCTTCACGCTCCCGTCCACCAAGCTCGCGCGCAGCGCGGTGCGGATCAACACGCTCTCCGGACCGGACGGTTTGTGCGACCTGATCGCCATCACCCGCTACCGCGTCAAACCCGACCTGGTGCTGATCCCGATGGCGGAGTCCCCCCGGGACATCGAGATCGCCGCCGGCGCGATCGGCGCGCACTGCCCCGAGACGGAGTTCCTGGCCGTCGTGGAGACCCCGCTGGGCATCGAGCACGCGCCCGCCATCGCGGCCGCCGGGCACCGGCTGCGCGGGCTGGTCTTCGGCTCGGCCGACTACGCCTTCGCGGTCGGCGCCCGGCTCTCCTGGGAGGCCCTGGCCCACGCCCGCGCCCGGGTGGTCAACAGCGCCCGCGCCGCGGGGGTGGAGGCGATGGACGCCCCGTTCTTCGAGGTGACCGACCTCGCCGGGCTGCGCCGGGAGGCCCAGCTCGCCCGGGACTTCGGGTTCAGCGGCAAGATCGCCGTCCACCCACGCCAACTCTCCCTGATCAACGAGACGTTCAGCCCGGACGAGGCGTTGCTGGAACGCGCCCGCCGGGTGGTCGCGGCGGGACTGGAGAACGGCCGGTCGGTCACCGTGGTGGACGGGGTGATGGTCGGCATGCCGTTCTTCGAGGCCTCCCAGCGCCTGATCGAGCAGTTCGACCCGCCCCGGCCCGACGACCGGCCCCGGCCGGAGATTCCGCACGACCTCCGGGAACACCCACAGGACCAAGCACCCACCGACCCACCGAGCCACGCGACGGAGAAGTGACGATGACCGAAGAATCCATCCTCGGCCCCCGCCGGTACCGCAACGCCGAGGCCATGCTGGCCACCGCCGACCCGGTCTGGCAGACGGCCGCCGCCAACGGCCTGATCGGCATCACCGCGGACTCCGAGTCCAACAACCGGCTGATCGTCCGCGAGACCGGCCACGAGTTCGCCAACATGGTCTCCTGCTCGTACCTGGGCCTGAACGACCACCCCGCGGTCCTGGCCGGCGCGGTGGACGCGCTGACCGAGTCCCGCACCACCTCGCTGGTCATCTCCACCACCCGGATCCGGCACAACCTGCTGGTGCGGCTGGAGGAGGAGCTGGGCGAGCTGTTCGGCGCCCACGTGCTGCCCGGGGCGTCCTGCAGCTCGCTGACCGCCGGCATCCTGCCGCTGATCGCCTCCGGTCACCTGGACGGCACCTGCCAGGGCGGCGGCGGGCCCCGGGTGATGGTCTTCGACCGCTTCTGCCACTTCTGCATGGCCTACATGAAGCCGGTCTGCGCGGACGAGTCGCTGGTCCTCAACTGCCCCCACAACGACCTGAACTACCTGGAGGACGTCTGCCGCAAGTACCCCCGGGTCGCCTACGTGGCCGACGGCGCGTACTCGATGGGCGGCACGGCGGCCCTCGACGGGCTGCTCGAACTCCAGGACCGCTACGGGCTGTTCCTCTACATCGACGACTCCCACTCGCTGTCCATCGCGGGCGAGCGCGGCGAGGGCTTCGTGCGCTCCCGGCTGGAGATGAACCCGCTGACGGTGATCACCACCAGTCTCGGCAAGGGCTTCGGCACCAGCGGCGGCATCGCGATGCTCGGCAACCGCGAGCAGTTCGAGTTCCTGCACCGGCACGCCGGCCCGGTCGGCTGGTCGCAGAACATCCCGCTGCCGCTGGTGGGCGCCTCGCTGGCCAGCGCCGCCATCCACCGCTCACCCGAACTGGCCGAGCTCCAGGCGAAGTTGAAGCGCAACATCGAACTCTTCGACGAACTGCTGCCGACCACCTTCGCGGGCAACGGCCTGCCGGTGCGCCGGGTCGACGTCGGGGAGGCCGAGCGGGCGGTCAAGCTGTCCGCCCAGCTCTTCGAGCGCGGCTTCTACAGCTCGGCGGTGTTCTTCCCGATCGTCCCCAAGGGCGAGGCCGGGCTCCGGCTGATGATGCGCGCCGACATGGACGAGCGGCTGATCCGCGAGTTCGCCGGCCACGTCAAGGAACTCACCTCCGACCTCTAGCACGTGGGAGCAACCGCCATGGAATCGACCGAACCGGCCGGCTACCGGCTGATCGGCGAGCGCCGCTACCGCGAGGTGGTCGGGCGCTACTACGAGGAGTTCGAGGTCGGCGAGGTGGTCGAGCACCGCCCCGGGCGGACCGTCACCGAGCTCGACAACGTGCTGATGAGCATGCTGAGCATGAACGACGCCCCGCTGCACATCGACGCCGCCTACAGCGAGCACACCCCCTGGGGCAAGCCGATCGTCTCCAGCCTGGTGACGCTCAGCATCGTCGGCGGGATGACCGCCCGGTCGACGAGCGGGCGCACCATCGCCAACCTGGGCTGGGAGAACATCCGGATGACCCACCCGGTGTTCACCGGCGACACCCTCTACGCGGAGACCGAGACCCTCGCCAAACGGCTCTCCAAGAGCCGCGCCGGGCAGGGCATCGTCCGCTGCCGCACCACCGGGACGAAGTCCACCGGCGAGGCCGTGGTGGTGTTCGAACGCAGCTTCCTCGTCCCGCTGCGCGGCCACGGGCTGGACGAGGTCGCCGGGTACTGACGAACGGTCACATCCGCGGGGAGGGGCGGTCCACCGC
>NZ_JBHUAF010000463.1:0-6131 GCF_042789895.1 Kitasatospora sp. NPDC056783 | reverse complement strand
GGGACACCGGGGCCCGCGTGGTGCCGGGGTCAGACCTCGATCACCCGCAGCGCGGGGTGGTCGACCGTGTTGAGGTACAGCTTCTCCTTGGTGCCCTCCTGCTCCAGCTCCAGGACGAGCCGGTACCGGTACAGGCCGGGCTTGGCCGTGCTCAGCACCGTGCCGGCCCAGTAGTAGTAGACCGGGGTCAGCGGGGAGCGCATCCGGTCGGGCATCCCGTAGATCTTGAGCTCGGTGAACAGCTTGCGCTCGGCCACGTCCTCCTCGTCACCCAGTTCGGTGTCGAGGACCACGATGTTGTTGATCTTGGGCATGGGTGGCCACGTGCCGTCCAGCCGCCGCTCCATGTCGAGCGGACGGATGATCCAGTTCAGCACCTGGCCCTGCTTGCACACCGTCTCCAACTGCCGGGTGCCCTGGCCCGAACCGCCGACGCTGTTGTCGATCATGTACATCGAGTCGTGCAGCGAGCGGTTCGCCGCGGCGCGCTCCATGTTCACGAACGTGACGATGTTGAGCTGGACCGAGTTCAGCTGCCCGGCGTTCTGCTTCTCCGGCTCGGTGCTGCGCGTGCTGGTCGTCAAGGTTCCTCCTCCGCTGCTCAGAGCTGCCCGGTCGTGTGGCCGACCAGGGTGGGCGACACGGCGGTGGTGATCGGCTCGGCCTGCGTGCCCAGCCGGAAGCTGATCCGGTACGACACCGGGGCCGTCTGGTCCTTCTTCACCGTCCCCGTCCAGTAGGCGACGTCGGTGCCGGGGTACACCTTCCGGACCGGCTCGCACACCTCCTGGTCGATCTCGATCCCGTCGATGGCCACGAAGGCCTCGCACTCGAGCGCCAGCACGTTCCAGAGCAGCTGGTCGCCGGCCTTGACCGGGGTGCTCAGCTCCTCGGTGCCGAAGCCGGTGGACCCGCCGGACCGGTTGGTGTCGTACAGGTACAGGTGGCCCTGGGTGCTCTGGGCCGCCAGCATGCCCACGCAGTCCACCACCGCGGTGATCGAGATCGGGCGCTTCGGCGTGGTCTTCTGCCGTGGCTTGGTGGTCATCTACTCCTCCTCGTCCTTACGGGATCAGGGGCTCAGGCGAAGCTGGCCGGAGCGATCGGCAGGTAGCCCATGCCGGCACCCGTGAAACCGTTCCGCTTGGGGTCCGCGGTGATCCGCAGCTTCGACTCGCAGGTGAGGTTGACCGGCTCCCAGGTCGACTCGCCCGCACGCTGGACCAGATCGTGGAGCTGGATCCGCATCTTGTAGGTGTAGGTCCCGGGCCGGGAGGTGTCGACCGTCGCCGACCAGTACCAGCCGTCGGTCACCAGGTCCGGGGAGCCGTACTCGGCCGGGTAGATGATCTTCTCGTCCACGGCTTCGCCGAAGATGTCGGTGATCACCGGGGCCGGGTAGCTGTGCGCGCCCTGGCTGTGGTCGGAGACCACCTTGCCCGTGACGTCCAGCAGTTGCTGCCCGGACAAGGCGCGGGTGCGCGAGGCGGCCCGGACCCTGGTGCCGACGGTCCTCTGGATCCTGGCCAGCGCGGCATCGGTGTCGCCGTTCGGCGTCGTGCGGCCGGCCAGGTCCGCCAGCTCCGCCAGCGCGTCCTTCTCGGCCTGCCGCGTCCGGGCGGCGTGGTAGCCGCGGGGCACCGTCGGCGGGATCGAACCGAGGCTGTACGGGAGCCAGTTGAGCACCTGCTCGCCCGCCTGCGAGCCATCGCTCCAGTAGGAGCCGTTGACCGCGGTGACCAGCTCGTCGGTGCCCTGGTTCCGGGAGCCCTGCAGCTTCATGTTGTCGAACAGATAGGTGTTGCCGGTCAGCGTCCGGGACTCCAGCGCGTTGCCGACGTCCACGAGCACGATGATCGCCAGTTGTTGGGCCATCTGCCCACCCTCCTTGTCGGTGTTCCGCCTACAGGCACATCAGCGCGGGCGAGTCGACGTGCAGCACGCTGTGATCGCCCTCGTACATCTGGAGCTCCAGCCGGTACCGGTAGGGCACCCCGGGGGCCAGGTACGGCGGCACGACGCCGGACCACACGTTGAGGTCCAACTGCCCGCTCTCCAGGCGCTGTCCGGCCGGCGCCGCACCGTCCGCGCCGCCCCCCGGGACACCCCCCGGGACACCCTCCGCGCCGTCACCCGCGGGAGCGCCCGCCGGGCCGTGATCGACGCCGTACTCGGGAGCCGCCACGCCCCCGCCCGCCGGCAGGAAGCTGATGCTCCTGATCTCGACGGGGGTCTGGAGGTCCACCGCCAGGGCGGACCACTGGACCACCTGGCCCGGCGCCACCACGGTGACCAGCTCCGGCGTCCCCTGGCCCTTGCTGTCGAAGGACCCGTCGTCGATCAGGCAGAGGTTGCCGTTCAGCAGCGACTTGTCCGAGAGCGCGCCGATCACATCCACCACGACGGCGATGTTCACTTGCGGTTTCATCCTCACTCCATTCCTCGAAGCCACGGACCGGGGCGGCTGTCCCGCCGCCCCGCCGGTGGTTCTGTCAGGCCCCGGTCGGCCGGCCTCGGCGGGTCAGCCCGCGGCAAGACCGGCCGGACGGGGCCTAGGCCACGGCCTAGCCCCGGTCGCGCACCAGGGGCACCTTGCCGACCGAGGTCCGCTCGATCTCCGCGGACGCCCTGGGCACGAACTTGATCAGGAACCGGTACCCGGTCTTCTCGATCGAGGCGGGGTTGGCCTCGCCCTGGTTGAACAGCGAGAGCGAGCGGGGCAGCGAGTTCACGAAGACGTGCTGCACCCCGTACGGGCCGAGCGCGGTGTCCAGCCGGTACGTCAGCCCCGGGGCGTCGTCGACCGAGGCCAGCAGCGTGATGGCCTTGCCCTCGCGGTGGTTCACGAACTGGATCTCGTGCGCCACCACGTCCAGGTCCACCGCCACGGCCTTGAACAGGTCCTCCCGCAGCGCCTCGTAGGCACGCGGGGCCGAGTACTGACTGTCGTTCAGGTGCAGGATGTCCCCGGTGCGGCCGGCGAACTCGAACTGACCGGTCTTCAGCCCCGGGCCGTCCAGCCTCGGGCGGCGGATCATCCGGTCGCCCAGCTTCAGCCGCAGCAACGGTGCCTCGTGCGCGTGCAGCCGGGTGACGACCAGCTCGCCCTCCTCGCCCTCCGCCACCCAACGGCCCTGGGCGTCGACGATCTCCACCAGGTGCAGTCCGGGCACGGCCGCCAGGTAGGGCGACTCCTCCCTCAGCTGGAGCCCGATGGTCTCCGCCTGGGTCGCGGCGAAGTAGCTGAGGATCGCCAGGTTCGGGAACATCGCCTTGAGCTCCGCGCGCTTGCGCTGCGGCAGCACCCCGCTCCCGTACAGCGCCGCCCGGAAGCTCTCCTTCGCCTCCCGGCTCATCCCCGCGCCGAGCTCGCTGAGGATCGCGACGCCCGCGGTGATCCCCATGAGCGCCTTCGGGCCCGGGTAGGAGAACATGTGCTCCAGCACCGGTGCGGTGACCGGCCCCGCACCGATGTAGTTGATGCCCGGCACCTGGGCCAGCACCCCGCCCACCATGGTGCCGCTGCTCCACATCTGGTAGTCCGCCAGCGTGGTGTACAGCCACTTGGGGTCACTGCCGTTCAGGTACCCGTCCAGCTGGTAGGCGCCCATGAAGCGGCCGGCCACCTCGTAGGTGTCCCGCAGCTCCCGCAGCGAGTACACCGTCTCCAGCGGCTTCCCGCCGCTGGTGCCGCCACTGGCCACGATCTCGAACCCGCCGCGCTCCAGCGGCACCACCATGCCCGGGCGCGAGTCCATGAAGAAGTCCCGCTGGGTCTCCTTGTCCGACAGCGGGATCCGCTGCCACTCCTCGTACGTCCGCGGAGCCTCACGGACTCCGGCGCCCGACAGGCGGGTGCGCCAGAGCGGGTTGAGCAGCACCGTGTTGACCATCTGCTGGAGGCGGCGCAGCACCAGGGCGTCCTGGATCTCGTGCGGCACCTCGCTGTACGGGGTCTGGCAGACCCGCTCGCACTCGCGGAGCTTGCTCGCGAACGAGGGGAGCTTCTCCACGGCGTCGATCGATTCCGGCTTCAGCTCCCAATCCGGAATCAGCCGGCTCGCCAGTTCACCGGCGCCGCCGGGTGCCGCCGGCCGAGCGGGTGCGACACTCACTGCACTCATCGTCAATTCCTCGTTTTCGCTTTGTTCATCGTTCCGTGTGCCGCGGTCGGTTCGGCGGCGTTCACCTGGCGGCGGCGGACAGCTCGGCCGCGACCCGCCTGATCTCGCCCAGCAGCATGCGGAAATTCTCGGCGGTGATCCGGTGGTTCATCATGACCACGCGCAGTGCGGCGACCCCGTCGACGTTCACCTTGGAGATGAAGAAGTTCCCCTGGATTTTGATCCGGTTCCTGATCGCCACCTGGAGGCGGTGCACGTGCTCGTCGGAGAGATCGGCGGGACGGTGGCGGAAACAGAGGATGTTGGCCTCCGGCCGGTGCACCGTCTCGAAATCCGGCTCCTCCAGGAGAATTCCGTGGATTTCCTCGGTCAGCTCGCAGAGGTACTCGATCTTCTCGGCGAAAAGGGCCCGGCCGTAGACGGACCAGAGGGTCCACAGCGGCATGATCATGGGCCGCTTGGTGCACTCGAAGTTCCGGCCGCCGCTGTCGAGCTCGGTGTAGCGGTCCGGCTCCTCGTCGAAGACGTAGCTGGCGTGCTGCTGGAAGGCCCCGTCGCTGTCCTCCTTGTTCCGGTAGAACAGCAGCGTGCAAGGCGCCGGCACGAACATCATCTTGTGCGCGTCCCACGCCAGGGAGTCGGCCTTCTCGATCCCCCGCAGCTTGTGGCGGAGCTTGTCGGAGACCAGCAGGCCGGCCCCGTGCGCGCCGTCGACGTGCAGCCAGATGCCCAGCTCCCGGGCCAGGTCGCCCAGCTCGTCGAGCGGGTCGAAGGCGCCCACCGAGGTGGTGCCGGCCGAGGCGACCAGGGCGAACACCTTCAGCCCCTGCCGCTCGGCGGCCTCCAGGGCGCCCCGCGCCCGCTCCGGGCAGATCCGCTGCTCCCGGTCGAGCGGCAGCCGGACGATCTGCGACTCCCCGATCCCCAGGATCCCGGCCGCCCGGGACACGCTGTAGTGCACGTCAGCGCCGACCGCGACCGCCGGGCGGGGCGCGCCGTCCGCCCCAGGGCTGCCGCTCGACCAGAAGTCGGGGAACGCCTTGTTCCTGGCCGCGAGCAGCGCGGTCAGATTGGCCAGCGACCCGCCCGAGGTGGTCACCATGGCGAAGCTCCCCGGCTCCCACCCGATGAAGCGGTTCAGCTCCTCGGCCATGATGCGCTCCGCCACGCTGGGCAGCTGGCCCGCCTCGTAGAACGAGGACGGCTGGTTGACCACCGAGCTGACGAAGTCGACGACCCCGCCCAGCGGCACCACGCCCGAGAACTGCCGCCCCATGTAACCGGGCGAGTGGACCTGGATCCCCGTCCTGACGTACAGGTCGACGATTCCGTCCAGCCGCTTCTCGTCGAAGGGCGCGATCTCGTCGCGCTCCGCGGCCATCAGGGCCCGCGCGGCCTGCGTCAGCGTTTCGGGGTCGATCAGGTCGAGCCCCCTGATCGAGGAATCCGACAGATGGCTCTCCAGCCGGCCCAGTACCGTTTCGGTATTGGCCCGGAAGAGCTCGGCCCCGAACGCACTCGCCATCGCCCCGCCATCGCGTGGATTCCCGCCCCCGAAATCTGCGGACGATCGCTGCGGTTGAACACCGAAAAGCGACCCGCCTCCACCGCGCTGCTCGATCATCTCCTGCTTCGATCGAGATTCCACCTTATGAGCCCCCCAATGGGCCTTCGTTGAAGATGCTGAGGACAACGCGTTGGACTCTTCCGCCCCTTGGCTGTCCGTGTCCAGCCGCATAACTCCAACGGGTGAACCCCTCCTTTTTCCCGAATTTCGATTGCATGCCATCGCGACCCGGGCCCGGCACCCGATCTCCGCAAATCCGCGCTGGCCAGGCCGGTGAAGTGCTTCATCACATTTCGAACGGCGTATTCAAACTGCCCTCGAACTCCACCGACGGGCGGGCCGGTGAGGCGGGCACCGGGGTCGGCCGTGCGCACGGAGGCGCCGGAGCTCCACGGGAGTCCCGCGACGCGCTCCGGGGCGGGCCCGCTTCCCCCGGGGGC
>NZ_JBHUAF010000462.1:0-6177 GCF_042789895.1 Kitasatospora sp. NPDC056783 | reverse complement strand
CCTGTGCACGGGCTTTCACGTACACCGCACGGGGCTTCGCTCAGTCGCTCGTCGGCGCCCGGGCCTCCGACGGCTCGGCCGGGTGCTCGGTTCCAGGACGAAGACCGGGATCTCGCGGTCGCTCTTCTCCTGGTACTCGGCGTACGGCGGAAACGCGGCGACCGCGCGCTGCCACCACTGGGCCCGCTCGTCCCCGGCGAGCTCGCGGGCGGTCATGCCCTGGCGGTCGGGGCCGTCCTGGAGATCCACCTGCGGGTCGGCCTTGAGGTTGACGTACCAGGCCGGGTGGCGTGGGAAGGTGGAGGCCGCCTACCGCTGGTGGGAGGGCCGGGGCGCCGCCCCGGGTGCGAGCGGTTCGGCGTGACCGTCACCCGGCAGGGGCAGGCGGCCTGGCTGGACTCCCCGGTCCGGCCGGTTCCCCGGCAGGGCTGGCGGTCGGGAGGGCCTCAGGAGCCGGCGGCGTGGCGGATCCAGTCCGGGATCCCGCCGTCGGCGTTGCGGCCCTTCTCCAGGAACGCGATGTTGCGGTAGAGGTGCAGGCCGGCCAGGGACGCGCCGAATCCGGCGGCGGGCTTCGTCGGCTGCTCCTCGTAGTGGAGGTCGTCCACGAGTTGCTTGACGAGGCCGAGCGCGGTGGTGCCGCAGGCCTCGGGGTTCTCGTTCCCGCCGAAGCCCGGGGCGTAGGAGGTCCACAGGTCCTCGATGACGTACAGGCCTCCGGGGCGGACGTGGGGGTACAGGGTCCGGAAGGTGGTCCTGATGTGCTCGTTGACGTGGCTGCCGTCGTCGATGACGAGGTCGAACGGGCCGTGCCGTTCGGCGATGTCGAGCAGTTGGGCGGGGTCGCTCTGGTCGGCCTTCAGCGTGCGGAGGCGCTGCTGGTCGATACCGCTCTTGTCGAACAGGTCGACGCCGAACACGAGGCCCCGTGGGAAGTAGTGCTTCCACATCTTCAACGACCCGCCGCCGAAGGCGGGGTTGTCGTATCCGCCGATCCCGATTTCGAGCACCCGGACGGGCTGGGTGCGCAGGTGGTGCAGGTGGCGTTCGTAGAGCGGGGCGAACCAGTGCAGGCCGCCCCACTTGTCGGAGTCGTGGCGAACCGCCAGCCGGGCGAGGCCGGGGTGGTCGGAGGAGCAGCCGGTGAGGACCGTGCCGGCCGCCGCCATGATCGGGCCGAGTGGGCGGACGCCCTCCGCCGTCATGGATTCCGGGACGAATTGGAGGGCGGTCCTGCGGCTTGCCGGTCCGCCGGGTCCGGTGGGTCCGGCGGGGCCGAACAGTTCCCGTACCAGGTCGATGACGTCGAATTCGATGTGAAGTGCGGCCGGGGTGTTCGCGTCGGCGTCGGTCAGGCAAAGCGGTCGGCCGGCTTGTACCAGAAAGGAGACGCCGCGTCGTTCTTCGCCGCGTGTGACGTCCATGGTGATGGTGACCGGTTCGGTGTTGCCGGGCGGATCGCAGCGGAAGAGGATTTCGTCGACCAATACGGCGGTGATGTCGGCCAGTTCGCGGGAGTGGACGAGGGAGTGCAGGGTTCGGGTGTCCTCCCCGGCCAGTCGGAGGCTTTCGGCCAGCGCGGCCGAATCGGTTTTCCTGTCGACCCGGGGGTCCAAGAATGTGCTCATCACATAATCCATTTCTTGAACTCCGCTGGAATGGACGTCGCGTGACACATTCTCGTGTCGGTCGTTTCCCGGTCAAGTCGCCGCCGGAATGCGGTTGCGGTGCGGGCCGGTGAAACGGGTGTAACGTTCGGCGCGATCCACCTCGGAGTGACGGGTCCGGCCCGGCGTGCTTGAAAGCGGTCCGGCCGGACCGGACAATCCACGGAAATCTCGCCGTATTGGCGATCCTTGATGCCTTCAGCCGGTTAGGAGCAGTCTGTGCGCGTCTTGTTCGTGGCGGCGCCCGGGGTAGGCCACCTCATGCCGGCGGTCCCCACCCTGTGGGCCGCGCAGGAGGCCGGCCACACGGTCCTGGTGGCCACGACCGGGCCGAGCCTGGAGATGGCCGCGCGCTCGGGCCTGGCCGCCGTGGACGTCTCCGACGGCGACGCCGCGGACACCTACCACCGGCTCGGCGTCTGGATCGCGAAGAACAGGCCCGAGCGGTTCGACCTCCCCGGAGCCTGGCACCGGTTCGTCGGTGGTGCGTCGGACCGGCGGGACCGGGCGGCGCCCGACGCCCCGCCGGGTGCAGCGCCCGACTCCCCGCCCGACGAGCCACCGGGGCCCGCCCCCGACGCCCCGCCGGGCGCCGCGCCCGACGACGCCGTCGCCCTGGCCCACGGGGTGGGAGGCCAGATGGTGGACCGCACCGTCGACCTGATCCGCCGCTGGCGCGCCGACCTCGTCGTCTTCACGACCTTCCTGTCCGGCGGCCAGCTCGCCGCCGAGGCCGCCGGAGTCCCCTGCGTGATGCACGGGATCGGGCTGCCCTACCCGACCTTCGCCGAGGTGCTGAGCGCCATGGAGGACGTCTGCGCGCGCCACGGGGTCACCGGCGCGCTCACCCCTCCGGTGGCGACCGTCGACCTGTGCCCCGAGAGCCTGCGCCCTCCGGGCGGCGCGACCGGACGGCCGATGCGCGGTTGGCCGATGCGCTACGTGCCGTACAACGGCGGCGCCGTGCTCCCCGACTGGCTGTGTGCCGAACCGCGGCGCCCGCGCGTCTGCGTCACCTGGGGGTCGGTGCTCCCCGCCGTCGGCTGCACCTCGATGCTGCGGGACGTGGTCGAGGCGGTGGCCGCCGAGGACGCCGAGGTCGTCCTCACCGCGGGCGAGGCGGAACTGTCCGGCCTGGGGCCGCTCCCGCCGAACGTCCGCGCCGTCGACTGGGTGCCGCTCAGCGCCCTGCTCCCGAGCTGCGCCGCCGTCGTTCACCACGGCGGGTCGGGCACCACCTTCACCGCGTTCGCCCACGGGGTGCCACAGCTCGTCCTGCCGCAGACGGCGGACCAGCCGGTGAACGCGCAGGCGGTGGTTGAGCGTGGGACGGGGATGGCCTTCCCCGACCGGGACGTCGACCGAGGGGCGCTCACCGAGGGCGTCCGCCGCGCGCTGACCGACCGGCGGATCCGCGAGGCGTGCCGGCAGGTCCGCGACGAGATCAGCGCGATGCCCGGCCCCGAGCGGGTCGTCCGGCGACTGTCCGAGGCCGCGTCATGACCCGTACGGGCCCGCGGCCGGTCGCCGCCCCGAGCCCACTCCTGGGCGGGGAGGCCCCCACGAGTGCGGCCGGCTCCGGCTGGGCCACGACCGCCCCGCTGCTGCGCGCGGCAACGGACGAACGCCTGCTGGCACAGGCCGTCGACGACCTCGGGCTCGACCTGGTCGCGGCGGTCGTCGCCGAGGAACTCGCGGTGCGGTGCGACCCCGTGGAGGTGGACCACGCCGCGCACCTCTCCTTCGAGATCACCTCGGGCCGGGACCGGGCCTGCCGCCTCGTCACCGTCGACCGCGACGGGCTGACCTCGCGCCGGGACGGGTGGCAGGACGCGCCGGTGCGGATCAGCTACGACGCCGTCGACCTCCTGCGCGGCCTCTACGGCCCGGACCACGGCCCCGGCGCCGGCGGCGGGACCAGCCGACGGGTGACCACCTGCCCCGAACTGAACGCCCCCGTCCCCGACCTGGACCGGCTCACCTCGATCGTCCACGAGCGCCAGCGGCTGGCGCTCGCGGTCCAGGCGGTCGTGGCGGCCTGCCATCGGCACCCGGTCGACCTCGGCCGGCTCTCCGCCCGGTTCGGCTCGGACAAGTGGGCCGACCTCCACTGGTACACCCAGCACTACGAGCGGCACTTCGCCCGCTTCCGGGACGCGCCGATCCGCCTGCTGGAGATCGGGATCGGCGGCTACGACGCGCCGGACCAGGGCGGCGCGTCCCTGCGCATGTGGCAGCGCTACTTCCCGGCGGCACTGGTCCTCGGGCTCGACATCGTCCCCAAACCCGGCGTCCGGGGCCCGCGCATCGCCACCGCCGTCGGCGACCAGGGCGACCCCGCCCTCCTCGACGACCTCGGCCGCCGGTACGGGCCGTTCGACATCGTCATCGACGACGGCAGCCACCTCAACGCCCACGTCAGGACCTCCTTCGACGCCCTGTTCCGCCACGTGCGGCCGGGCGGGCTGTACGTCGTCGAGGACCTGCAGACCGCCTACTGGCCCGGGTTCGGCGGCACCGCCGGCCCCGTCGCCGGGCCCGGGACCTCGGTCGGACTGCTCAAGCGGATCGTCGACGGCCTGCACCACCAGGAGTGGGTGACACCGGAGGAGGCGCCCCGGCCCTCCTACGCCGACCGCCACGCCGTGGCCCTGACCGTCTACCACAACCTCGCCTTCATCGAGAAGGGCGTCAACGCCGAGGAAGGCGCGCCCGCCTTCATCGACCGCGGGTGCCCCCCGGCCTCGACCTGACGATCCGTCAAATTCGTCACATCACTCGGGCCCCCGGGCCCCGGACCCTCCGCACCGATTCACAACGAGACCGACCTGCCATGGAGACGACACCAGTGGACGACAGTGACGGGCACCTCTACCTGGACCTCATGAAGAAGGTCCTGACCAACGTCATCTACGAGGACGGTGCGCTCACCCCGGACGGACCGGCCGGCTACCGGGCCGAGAAGCGGCACGGCGGGCTGGACTGGCCCGCCGCCGCGCACACGATGATCGGACTGGAGCGGCTGGACAACCTCCACGACTGCCTGGAACGGGTCCTCGCGGACGGCGTCGACGGCGACCTCATCGAGACCGGCGTCTGGCGCGGCGGGGCCTGCATCTTCATGCGCGCGTTCCTGAAGGCGCACGGCGTCACCGACCGCCGCGTGTGGGTGGCCGACTCCTTCGCCGGCATCCCCGACGTGGGGGCCGACGGGCACCCCCTGGACCGCGAACTGGCCCTGCACCAGGCCAACGAGGTCCTCGGCGTCCCCCAGGAGGAGGTCGCGGAGAACTTCCGCCGCTACGGGCTGCTGGACGACCAGGTCGCCTTCCTCCCCGGCTGGTTCCGGGACTCCCTGCCCCAGGCGCCGGTCGAGAAACTGGCGCTGCTGCGCCTCGACGGCGACCTCTACGAATCCACCCGGGACGCCCTGACCCACCTGTACCCCCGGCTGTCCACCGGAGGGTTCGTGATCGTCGACGACTACATCATCCCGGCGTGCCGGGCCGCGGTGCACGACTTCCGGCGGGAACACCGGATCGACGACCCGATCCAGCCGATCGACATCTGCGGCGCGTACTGGCGGCGAAGCCTGTGACCACGGTCCCGGCGGAAGCCGTCACGGTGCACCCCGTCAACGAGCACTCGCGGGAGATCCTCGACACCGGAGAAGCCGCCGTGTTCGGGCTGAGCCCGTTCAACGGCTTCTACCGGCCCGCGACCGTCGGGACCCTGCTGGTCTGGGCCGCCGGCCGGTTCCGGCACGTCGAAGCCGTCCTGCCCGGCTACGAGACGGCCTTCGGCCTCATCGCGGGCGGACGGGCACCCCGGGAGGCGGCGCAGACCGCGACCCGGGTCGTGCGCAGGATGCGCGCCACGGCCCGGCGCGCCCTCGACGCCTCCGGGCCGAACCCGCACGCCCGGGTCAACAGCTGGACCCGGCTCACCACCCGCAGGCGCTACCGCGAGCTGCGCGCCGAGGTCGACGGCGTCTTCCACACGGACGGCCGGCTGCGGGAACTGTGCCGGGAAGCCTCCCGCGGCTACCTGAGGACCGTCCTCGGCGGCGAGCCGACCCCGGCCCAGACCGAACTGAACCTCGGCTACGTCCTCGCCGAACTCCCGCTGGTCCTGGACCTGCCCGGCATCGTGGGGACCCGGACCGCCGTCCTCCTCTACAACCGCCCCTGGCCCCTGCAACTCGCCCTGTGGAACGGCGAGGTCCCCGCGCTGGCACCGGCGCCGGGCCACGGCTTCGCCACCGTCGCGCTGGCCGCCGAGACGGCCGGCGGGCCCGACGCGAAGCCGGTGGCGACGCCGAACGCCGACAGAAGTGGAGCCCAGCAGTGATCCCGCCGGACACCGACGTCCTCCCGCACACCGACACCGACGTCCTCCGATGGCCACTGCCCGCCGGAGAGCACGGGACCCCGCCCCCGCTGTACGCCACGCTGCGGCGGGAACGGCCGGTGTGCCCGCTGCGCATGCCCAGCGGGCACACCACGTGGCC
>NZ_JBHUAF010000461.1:0-6193 GCF_042789895.1 Kitasatospora sp. NPDC056783 | reverse complement strand
GAAAAGCTAATCCGGCCGCAATCCGATAAAACGAACACGCCGAATAAGCGCCAAGCCGTGACGCGAAAAAGCGAAACGACCGGCACGAACCGGAAGTGGTGTTTCAGAGGATTGGCCGCCTCGGGACCGTCCGCGCAGATGCGTGTCCGGTGCTCCCTGCCAGGCAGCTCGAAGAACACTAGTCCTTCAGGATGGCGGAGTCAACCGTCGCGGCCGGCGCAACCGAATTTCCGGTGCCTTCCTCCGTCGGCAGCTGGAAGGCCAGGACCGCGACGTCGTCGTCGTGCTCGGAGGTCACGCCCATCGCCCGCAGCAGCCGGGCGCAGACCACCTCGGGGGCGCCGATCGCGCCGGTCAGGGTGCGGGCCAGGAGGTCGAGGCCCTGGTCGATGTCCTCGTCCCGGCGCTCGACGAGTCCGTCGGTATAGAGGACACCGGTCGTGCCGGGGAGCAGCCGCAGGGTGTGGGAGACGTGCAGGCCGCCGCCGGTGCCGAGTGGCGGGCCGTTCTGTTCCTCGCTGCGCAGGATGGTGCCGTCGGGGCAGCGCAGCAGGACGGGCAGGTGTCCGGCGGAGGCGTAGGAGAGGGTGCGGCGGCTGGGGTCCCAGACGGCGTAGGTGCAGGTGGCGATCTGGTTGGCGTCGATCTCCATGGCGATGCCGTCGAGCAGGCGCATCACCTCGTGCGGGGGCAGGTCGAGGCGGGCGTAGGCGCGGACGGCGGTGCGCAGCTGGCCCATGACGGCGGCGGCGCGCAGACCGCGGCCCATCACGTCGCCGATGACGAGGGCCGTGCGCCCGCCGTCGATGGCGATGACGTCGTACCAGTCGCCGCCGACGGCGGCCTCCGCGCCGCCGGGCTGGTAGGTGGCGGCGACCCGCAGGCCGGCCGGTTGGTCGAGCTTCTGCGGGAGCAGGCTGCGCTGGAGGGTGACGGCGGCCTCGCGCTGGCGGCGTTCGGCTTCGCGCAGGCGGGCCGCGGCGAGGACCTGGTCGGTGACCTCGGCGGCGAAGATCAGCACACCGGTGGGCGACCCCTCCACCGGGGCGTCGCCGTTGTCTCCGGTGCCGAGCGGGACGCAGGAGACGTTGTAGTAGCGGTTGCCGGTGAGGCCGAGGATGCAGCGGGCCTTGACGCTGCGCGGGCGGCCGCCGCGGATGACCTGGTCCATCAGGGGCAGCACGCCCATGCTGCCGAGTTCGGGGAGCGCCTCCGCCGCCGGCAGGCCGGTGGGGCGGTCGCCGAAGAGCTCGCGGTAGGCGCGGTTGGCGTAGCCGAGCTGGTGGAGCGGGCCGTAGGTGACGGCGACCGGGGCGGGGATGCGGTTGAGGACCTCGCGCAGGTTCTGCGGCTTGTGCGGGTCGAGGAGCTCGGCGGTGGCGGCGGGGCCGCTCGGGTCGCGGGGGCTGGGCACGACCACGCCGTCGGGGCAGGGCGCACCGTCCTCGGTCCCGGTGCCGTCGGGCGGGACGGCACGCCAGGGGGCTCCGGTGAGCCGGGCGCTCCAGCGCATGAGGTTCAAACGACGGCCGCTTCCTCGGTTTCCAGGCATATCATCACTTTTTGTGTGCGCAGAAGCACACGGGGTAATGACCAGGTCGGGGTGATCCTGTCAGGCGGAGGCCCGGTTCCGGAAGTCGCGCGCCCGGCGTGGCCGTCCGGTTCGCCCTCCGGTTCGCCACACGGCCGGTCACCGGCCCGGCTCGGCGGGGGCGGTCACCGGGGAGCGTCCGGTCCGGCGTCGGACGGGCGGCCGGCCCCCGGCTCGAACCCCTCCTCGAAGGCCGAACGCGGGTGTTCCATCCCGCCCAGCGAGACCACCTCGCGGGAGAACACTCCGCCGAGCACCCAGTCCATCAGCACCCGCACCCGGCGCTCGGCACTCGGCAGTCGACGCAGGTGCCGGGCCCGGTGCAGCCACCAGGCCCGCCGGCCGGTGAGCCTGCCCCCGCGCCGGGTGTGCGCGACGGCCCGGCGCGGGCCGAGCGAGGTCGAGCAGGCGGCGGGGCCGGGCCGGTAGTCGGCCAGACCCGGGGCGTGCGGCCCGCCGTCCAGGGCCACCACGACGTTGCGGGCGAGCAGTTCGGCCTGGGCGAAGGCGTGCTGGGCGTTGGGCGCGCAGGGCGCGCCGCCCGCGGTCGGGTCCGGTACGGCGGCGCAGTCGCCCGCCGCCCAGACGCCGGGCAGGGCGCGTCCGTCCGGCCCGACGGCCTGCAACGTCGCCAGGCACCGCACCCGGCCGCGGACGTCCAGCGGCAGGTCGGTCTCGCGCAGCAGCGGGGACGGCCGGACGCCCGCCGTCCACACCAGGGTGCGGGCGCCGAAGCGGCTGCCGTCGGAGAGCGCCACGACCCGATCGGCGGCGGATTCCAGGGTGGTGCCCAGCCGGATGTCGACGCCGCGCTCACGGAGTTCGCCGAGGGTGTGCGCGGCGAGGTCGGGCGACTCCTCGGCGAGGATCCGGCCGGTCGCCTCGACCAGGACCCAGTGCAGGTCCTCGGCGCGGACGTTGTGGTAGTCCCGGACGGCGGCGCGGGCCATGTCCTCCAGTTCGGCGAGCGCCCCGACGCCCGCGTAGCCGGCGCCGACGAAGACGAAGGTGAGCGCGGACTGGCGCAGCGCCGGATCGCGGGTGGCGGAGGCGAGGTCGAGCTGTTCCAGCACGTGGTTGCGCAGGCCCACCGCGTCGCCGACGGTGGAGAAGCCGAGCCCGTGCTCGGCGAGGCCGGGCACCGGTGCGGTGCGGGAGACCGATCCGGGGGCCACCACCAGGATGTCGTAGGGGAGTTCGACCGGCGCGGGGCGCTCGCCCGGGCCCGCGGCGTCCGCCAGGGCGAGCCGGGCGGAGTGCTCGATCCGGGTGATCCGGGCGGTGAGCACCCGGCAGTCCGGCAGGACCCGCCGCAGCGGGACGACCACGTGCCGCGGGTCGATCGAGCCGGCCGCCACCTCGGCCAGCAGCGGGTGGTACGTGAAGTAGGCCTGGGGCTCGACGACGGTGATCTCCACCTCGCCGCGCCGCAGTCGCCCCCGCAGGGCGCGCTGGAGGTGGAGCGCGGCGGCCGTTCCGGCGCAGCCGCCGCCGGCGATCAGGATCCTGATGGTGAACCTCCTGCCGATGTGACGTTTCGTCCCGGCCTGCCGGGCCGGGGGTGTCCCCCCAATCACGCCCCCTATGAAGGACCGGAGGAGGTCGTCTTGTCCACAGTCCGTACGGGGCGGGTTGCGATGCGAGTGCCCGGTGTGGCCAGTTGTGCTTACTGGGCGACTTTCTGACGCACTTTCGGCCGCGCAGAGTGGTGAACTATGGTCGGATTGTGTACCGGGGCGGCCGTCGCCATGACAATCGGCGGCGACGCACCGTGGAGCGGCCATTACGGCCAGTTCCAGTGTTGGCGTGAGAACCCGACTGGGGGCCGGTCATCCGGGGAAGGGTAGTTCCCGGACAAGGGCCCCGGACGGAGCCGACGCGCCGAGCCGGACGTGGACCCGGCCCGGCGGCACGAACCGTGGTCACCGGAACGGGACGGGCGGCACGAGCGATGGGTCATCGGGTCATTTCTGACGGGCTGAGCTGCACCGGGGGGTGCGGGGGCGGGCGACGACAGGGTCCGGATTCGGACGCCTGCGGGGGAGAGTTGGGATGATGGAGCAGGAGCAGGTGTTGGGGCGGGCGGCAGCGCCGCAGGCCGGGCCGGGCACGGTCCCCGAGCAGCGCGGCCCGCTGGACCTGCCGGCGCAGGGCGGGACGGCGCAGGCGCAGGCGGGGACGGCCCGGTCGGCCGTCCCGTACCGGGCCGAGCCCGCGCCGACCGCCGTGCCGGTGCCCGGGGCCCGGTTGCGGGTGGACGCCCGGCGGAACCTGGAGAGCGTGCTGCGGGCGGCCCGTGAGGTGTTCGGCGAGTTCGGCTACGGCGCGCCGATGGAGGAGGTCGCGCGCCGGGCCGGGGTCGGCGTCGGCACGGTCTACCGGCGCTTCCCCAGCAAGGAGGTGCTGGTCCAGCGGATCGCCGCCGAGGAGGTGGCGTGGCTGACCGCGCAGGCGCGGGAGTCGCTGTACGGCGGTGACGGCGCCTGGGAGTCGCTGGCCGGCTACCTGGCCCGCGCGGTGAGCAGCGGAGCCGGCCGGCTGCTGCCCCCGGAGGCGTTCCGGTACGCGGAGGAGCTGGCCCGGGTGCCCGAGCAGCGGGCGTCGGAAGCGCCCGCGGCGGTCCGTTTCGACCTGCGCGGCGAGGAGGCCCGTTCCGGCGGGGCGGTCGAGCCTTCGGCGGCCGACGCCGATCCCCGGCTGCTCCTCCAGCTGCTGGCCGCGCTGGTGGCGCGGGCCGGTGCGGCGGGCGAACTGCGGCCGGGCGTCACGGTGTCGGACGTGGTGCTGGTGCTGACCGCCTCGGTGCCGGTGCACGCGGCCCGTCCGTCGGTCTCCGCCCCGGCGGCCGGCGGTTTCTCGCCGATTTCTCCGCAGACGGACGGTCAGGCCTCCGGCGGGCCCTCGGACCGGCTGTTGCAGATCCTGCTGGACGGTCTGCGGGCGAGCTGACGTCCGTCGGCCGATCGCCACGCCACGCCCGGCGGGCAAGGGAGTTGGAGGGAGGACCGGCGCGCGGGCCATGGGCGCGCGCCGGGTGCGGAAGCCGCACACCCCGCCGCCGCACGCTGGGCGAACGCCCCCGCGACGGCCCTTCGGAGAAAAGACGGGCGGCCCGTCCGGCTACCGCCCGTCTCTGCGCTATGCCATCCTTTGCCCGTGGTTGGAGCCAATGTCCCGATGCGCGCCCTTCGCGCGCCGTCGGCGCCGTACACCGGGGAACCGTGCGCCTACGCACGCCCGCGCGCCCTGCCACAATACGGGGGCTGTCGTGGAATCTGGGGTCCGTTGTGAGCGCCGAGGAACAGAACGACTACGGGTACGGCCTCGACTTCGGAGGCCTCTCCGGGCAGAGCGCCGAAGGGTCCGCCGCGGGCCCCTGCAGCCTCGGCGGGGCCGCCCAAGTGCCGGGCTCCGCGGCGGGTTCGTCCGCCGGTCACGTTCCCGACCAGGCCGGGACGCCCCGGCGGGAGGCCTTCTCCTCCTCGCTGCCCCCGGGCCGGGTGCCCGGGCAGGCCCCCGCGGGCCAGGGCGGGGTCGCCCCGGAGGCGTTCGTCGGCGACCGGTTCTCCGGTGGCCGGACCGCCCGACGGACCGTTCCCGCCCCCGCCGACCCGGTCGACGGTGAGCGCCCGGACTCCGACGCCGAGTTGACCGCCCGGGTCCGGGCCGGGGACGACACCGCGTACGAGGAGATCTACCGCCGGCACGCCGAATCGGTACGGCGCTACGCGCGCACCTGCTGCCGGGACAGCTTCACCGCCGAGGACCTCGCGGGCGAAGTGTTCGCCCGTACCCTCCAGGCGCTGCGGGCGGGCAAGGGCCCGGAGTTCGCCGTCCGCGCGTATCTGCTGACCGCCGTGCGCAACGTCGCCGCCGCCTGGCACCGCAGCGAGCGGCGCGAGCAACTCGTCGACGACTTCGCGGTGTTCGCGCAGACCTCGGCCACCGCGGTGGACGTCGACCTGGCCGACCCGGGCGCCGACGCCTGGGCGATGGCGATGGCCGACCAGCGGATGGTCATGCGGGCCTACGCGGAACTGCCCGAGGACGACCGGATGGTGCTCTGGCACACCGAGGTCGAGCGGGAGTCCCCGAAGACCGTCGCGGTGATGCTCGGCAAGACCGCCAACGCCACCGCCGTCCAGGCCCACCGGGCCCGCGACCGGCTCGCCGCCGCGTTCCTCCAGGCGCACGTCTCGGGCAGCCAGGAGAGCGGCTGCGAGGCGTACGCCAACCGGCTCGGGGCGTACGCCCGCGGCTCGCTGCGCAAGCGGGCCTCGGCGGAGGTCGGACGGCACCTCAGGGAGTGCGACCGCTGCACGGCCGCCTGCCTGGAACTGACCGAGATCAACACCGGGCTGCGTGCCCTGCTGCCCGGCGGAGTGCTGGTCTGGATCGGCGTCGGCGGGTTCAGCGCCGCCGCGGCCGCCGTGGGCGGTGCCGCGGCGGTCGGCGGTGCGGCGGCCGGAACGGCCGCGGCGACCACCGGGACCTCGGGTGCCGCCTCCGGTGCGGCCGGTGCCGCTGCCGCCGGCCCCACGGGTGGGGGCGGGGCGGGCGGGGCGTCTATGGCGGTGAGGTCCGGCACCGAGGAGGCCGGGA
>NZ_JBHUAF010000460.1:0-6215 GCF_042789895.1 Kitasatospora sp. NPDC056783 | reverse complement strand
CACCAGGGCGGTGGCGCTGCCGCCGACCAGCCGCAGGCCGGCCGCGGTGGCCAGCCGCGGGAGCACCGGGGTGTCCGCGCCGGTGGCGGCCAGCGAGCCGCCGCCCGCGCTCAGGCCGCCGGTGGTCAGCGAGGCGCCGCCGACCGTGCCGCCGACCGAACCCTGGCCGCCCGCGGGCGGGTTGGCGCCGCCGGTGCCGGAGCCGCCGGCGGGCGGGTTGGTCGGCAGCTCGGCGTCCTTGTCGAAGGCCAGGGTGGCGCTGACCGGGTCCAGGGCCGTCCCGGCCGGGTAGTTGGAGAACACCGGGACGCCCTCGGCGGTGAGCGTCGCCGGAACGTTGGCGAGCGTCACCACGCCGTTGACCGGCTTCAGCGCGGCGGCGGGGACGTCGAGCTTGGCGATCCGGGCGCCGCTCAGCGTGGTCGACTTGCCGTCCGGGGACTTGCCGTTGACGTCGGCGGTGAGGAAGGCGCCGTCCCGGCCGATGACCAGACCCGGCTTGGAGAGCGTGGTGTCGAGCGCCCAGCCGTCCTTGCCGGGGTGGGCGAGGAAGCGGACCGAGCCGGTGAAGCCGGCGGTCAGCGTGTGGTCGGCGGTGTTGTACCGGCCGGTGGCGCCGCCGAAGCGGTAGTCGGCCGCGCCGCCGCCGAACTCGACCTTGCCGGCGGCCATCGGGGATGCGAGGTAGGCGCGGAAGCTCTCCTTGACCGTCCAGTTCAAGGTGCCGTTCAGCACGGGCAGGCGGTCGGGAGCGGTGCTGGGGGTGCCGGTCGGGGCGGGTGTCACGGTGGCGGTCGCGGTCGGTTCGACGGGGGTGGACGGCGTGGCGCCGGGCGTCGAACTCGGCGCACCGGACGGCGTGGCGGACGGTGTGACGGAAGGTGTGGCGGTCGGCTGGGCCGTCGGGGAGGCCGTACCGGACGGCGTCGGCGTCGCGGACGGGGTGGCCGTGGCGGTCGGCGAGGGCGTGGCGGTCGGCGAGGGCGTCGCCGGGCTCTGCTTGAGCAGCAGCGACAGCGGGTCCATGTCCGCCCCGGCCTGGTAGAAGCCGGCGAAGGCCTGGGCCCCCTGCTCGGTCAGCTTGGCGGCGGTCGGCACCCCGATGGTGGTGTCCCGCCCGACGGTGAAGGTCACCAGCGGTACGTCGTCGCGTCGGGTGATCCCGGTGGCGCCCATCGACTCCTTGGAGGCGGTGTCGGCGGTGAGCGTGCCGGTGGTGCCCGAGGTGGTGACCTTCAGGTCGCTAAGCGCGACGTCCAACGCGCCGTGGTGGGCGGTGAAGTGGACACCGCCGGTGAAGGAGGAGCTGAGCGCGTGGGTGGCGAGGTCGTACTTCGCGCTCGCCAGGCCGAAGTGGAAGGTGCCGTCGGCGTTGCGGGTCGCGCCGCCGGTCAGCTCGACCGCGCCACCCTGGGAGGCCGGGCTCTCGATGTAGCCGCGGAAGCTGCCCTTCACCCCCCAGTCCAGTGCGCCGGTGTCGTAGGTGACGCTGCCCGGGGCGCCGCCGGCGACGGCCAGTGCGGGGGCGCCGAGGGCGGTCAGGCCGAGGCCTGCGGTGGCGGCGGCGAGGGCGGCCAGCCGGGTGCGGTTGCGGGACATGGTGGTGGTGCTCCGTTCGGATGGGGGGATGGCGGGAGGGGGAAGGGTCGGGCGGGTCAGACCGTCCGGTCGGGGTCCGGGGCCGCGGCCGCGCGGCGGCGGCGCACCAGCAGCCCGCCGGTCGCGGCGAGCGCCGCCACCAGCACCGCGCCGCCGGCCACGGCGGCCACCGGGAGGCCGCCCGAGGACGAGGAGGCGGAGGACGCGACGGGCGAGGCGGCGGGGGTGGCCGGGGCGCTGCCGAGGTCGGGCAGCGGGGGCAGTGCGGCGGCGGGGTCGAGGGCGACGGCGAAGCTCAGCGGATCCATCTCGGTGCCCGCCGGGTAGAGGCCCCCGAAGGCCTTGGCGCCGCCCTCGGCGAGCTTCAGCGGCAGCTCGGCGGCCTTCAGCAGACCGCCCTCGGCGGCGAGGCCGGCGGGGTCGAAGGTCGCCAGCTCGACGCCGGTCAGCTGCTGGGTGCCGCCGTCCGGGGTCCGGCCGGAGACGTCCGCGAGCAGTCGGCCCCGGCCGCCCGCCACGGTGACGCCCGGGTTGGCCAGCGTGAGATCCAGCCCGTGGCTCTCGCCGCTGCGCAGGCCGGTGAAGTGGACGGTGCCGGTGAAGCCGGCGGTGAGGTCGCCGGTCGCGGGGTCGTACGTGCCCTTGGCCGGGGTCCAGCGGAAGAAGGCGCCACCGTCGGCCGCACCGCCGCCGAGCTCCCAACGGCCCTGGGCGATCGTGCCGGTGACGTAGTCGCGGAAGGTGCGGCGCACGCCCCAGTCGAGGGCGCCGTTGCCGAAGTCGGTCTTCGCGGGCGCCTGGGCGGTGGGCTCGGCGGAAGGGGTGGTCCCGGCGGAGGGATCGGCCCCGGTGGCGGGCGCGGCCCCGGCGGAGGGTGCCACCGGGGGCGTGGCGCTCGGCGACGGCGCCGCCGGAGTCGCCTGCGCGGCGGGCAGGTTGACCGAGAGGTTGAGCGGGTCGAGGGCCGTTCCGGCCTGGTAGAAGTTGCCGAAGGCCTTCGCCCCGGCGTCGGTGAGGGTGGCCGGGACGTTGCCCAGGCTCAGGGTGCCGGCCGCCCCGCGCAGGTCGACGCCGGCCAGCGAGAGGTCGGCCAGCTTGGCCTGGCTCGCCTCGCTGACCTGCCCGGTCTCCTTGGACTTGCTCCTGACGTCGGAGTACAGCCCGGCCGAGCCACCGGGGACGGCCCGGAAGGTGAGTCGCCCGAGGCTCAGGTCGAGCGCGTTGGCGCCGTTCTCCTGGTGCCCGGTGAAGCGGACGCCGCCGGAGAAGCCCGCGGTCAGCGCGCCGGTCGCCGGGTCGTACGTGCCGTTCGCGGAGTGGAAGCGGAAGGTGCTGCCGCCGACCGTGGCCGCGCCGCCGGTGAGCGCCCAACTTCCCTTGGCGATGGGCCCGGTGACGTAGGTCAGGAAGGACTGTTTGATCCCCCAGTCCAGCCGCCCGCCGGAGACCTTGCCCTCGGCCGCGACCGCCCGGGCCGGCGACAGGCCCACCGCCGACAGGGTGGCGAGCAGGGCCACCAGGGAGGCGGCCGAACGGCGGAGCCGGCTGGACAGGGACACGCGGATCACTCCTCGAAGGGTCATGGGGGAAGCGGCAGGGGCGGGGCCCCTGTCGGAGTGAGGTAAGGCTAACCTAATATATGAACAAGCGACTCCTCCCCCACCCGGCCGGAGGCGACGACAACCCCCGACGAAGGGAAGCACGTTGAGCAGCAGTACGATCCGACCCCGGGCGGCCCGCAGACCGGCCCTGCTGCTGCTCCTCCTCGGCCTCCTCCTCCCCCTCACCGCCTGCGGCTCCGCCACCGGGACGGCCACGACCGCCACCACCCGCGCCCCCGACGCCGTCGAGCCGCTGCCCGTCGAACCCGTCCCCCGGCTCCCGGCCACCACCCCCTCCGCCGACGGCCGCCAGGTCACCGTCACCAGCGCCGAACGGATCATCCCGCTCGACGGCAGCCTCGCCGAGCTGGTGTTCAGCCTCGGCCTCGGCCCCAAGGTGGTCGCCCGCGACGTCTCCACCACCTTCCAGCAGGCCGCCGCACTGCCGGTGATCACCCAGGCCCATGACGTGTCCGCCGAGGGCGTGCTCTCGCTGCACCCGACCGTCGTCCTCGCCGACCGCTCCACCGGCCCGGCCGAGGCGATCGCACAGATCCGCGCGGCCGGCGTCCCGCTGCTCCTGCTGGACGACGCCAAGAAACTCACCGATGTCGGCCCGCGCATCGACACCGTCGCCGCCGCCCTCGGAGTGCCGGACGCCGGGCGGCAGTTGAAGGAACGCACCGAGCAGCGGATCGACGCCGCCAAGGCCGCCGTCCCGGCCACCGGCCGCCGCCCCAAGGTGGCCTTCCTCTACCTGCGCGGCAGCGCCTCCGTCTACCTGCTCGGCGGCCCCGCCTCCGGCGCCGGCTCGCTGATCGAGGCGGTCGGCGGCGAGGACGCCGGCACCGCCGCCGGGCTCAGCGGCGACTTCACCCCGCTCACCAGCGAGGCCCTGGTCAAGGCCGCGCCCGACGCCATCCTGGTGATGAGCAGGGGGCTCGACTCGGTCGGCGGCGTCGACGGCCTGCTCAAGCTCCCCGGCGTCGCCCAGACCCCGGCCGGGCTGGACCGCCGGATCGTCTCGATCGAGGACGGCCAACTGCTCAGCTACGGCCCGCGCACCCCCCAGGTGCTCCGGGAGATCACCGCCCAGCTCCACCCGGCGGTCGCCAAGTGACCACCACCGTAAGGGAGAAGAGCCTCCCCGGGCCGTCCGGGACCACCCTGGTCACGGCCGTGCTCGCCATCGCCCTGGTGCTCTGCGCCCTGCTCGCGGCCGGCACCGGCGCCTACCGCGTCCCGCTCGGTGACGTCCTCGCCTCCGCCGCCCACCGCCTCGGCCTGGGCGGGCACGCCCTGGACCGGGTGCCCGAATCGGTGCTGTGGAACGTCCGGCTGCCCCGGGTGGTGCTCGCCCTGCTGGTCGGCGGCTCGCTCGGCTGCGCCGGGGCGCTGATGCAGGGCGTGTTCGGCAACCCGCTCGCCGAACCCGCCGTCATCGGCGTCTCCTCCGGCGGCGCGGTCGGCGCGGTGGCCTGCATCGTGCTCGGCCTGGACGCGCTCGGCAGCTGGACGGTCACCGCCTTCGCCTTCGCCAGTGGGCTGTTGACGGCCTTCGCGGTGTACGTCATGGCCCGCTCCGGCGGGCGCACCGAGGTCGTCACGCTGATCCTCACCGGCGTCGCCGTGAACGCCTTCTGCGGCGCGCTCATCGGCATCTTCCTGTTCACCGCCGACTCCGCCGCGATCAGCCAGGTCACCTTCTGGCAGCTCGGCTCGCTCGCCCAGGCCACCTGGGGCAAGGTGCTCGCCGTCCTGCCCTTCGCCGCGGTCGGACTCACCGTCGCCCCGCTGTACGCCCGCAGGCTGGACCTGCTGGCCCTCGGCGAGCGACCCGCCCGCCACCTCGGCGTCGACGTCGAGCGGATGCGCCTGACCCTGATCACCGTGGTCGCGCTGCTCACCGCCGCGGCCGTCGCCGTCAGCGGCATCATCGGCTTCGTCGGCCTGGTCGTCCCCCACCTGCTGCGGATGCTGGCCGGGCCCGGCCACCGCTTCCTGCTGCCCGCCTCGGCGCTCGGCGGCGCCCTGGTGCTGGTGGCCGCCGACCTCGCCGCCCGCACCCTCGCCGAACCGGCCGAACTGCCGCTCGGGGTGCTCACCGCACTGATCGGCAGCCCGTTCTTCTTCTGGCTGCTGCGCCGGACCAGGAGCAGGCAGGGAGGCTGGGCATGAGACCGCACCGACACCGGACGATCCCCGAACGGCCGATCCCCGGCACCGAGTTGCTCACCGCCGAGGCCGTCCGGCTGACCGTCGGCGGCCGTGCGCTGCTGTCCGGCGCGTCCGTACGGGTCGCCGCCGGCGAGGTGGTCGCCCTGCTCGGGCCGAACGGCGCGGGCAAGTCCACCCTGCTGTCCGTCCTCGCCGGGGACGTCGCGCCGCACGGCGGCGAGGTCGCCCTGCGCGGCCGCCCCCTCGGCTCCTACGGACCCGCCGAACTCGCCCTGCACCGCGCGCTGTTGCCACAGTCGGCCGCGCTGTCCTTCCCGTTCCCCGCCGACGAGGTGGTCCGGATGGGCCGCGCGCCCTGGGCCGGGACGGCGGCGGCCGCCGAGGACGAGGCGGTGGTCGCCGAGGCGATGGCGGCCACCGAGTCCACCGCCTTCGCCGGGCGCCCGTTCACCGCCCTGTCCGGCGGAGAGCGGGCCCGGGTGGCGCTGGCCCGGGTGCTGGCCCAGCGCACCCCGCTGCTGCTCCTGGACGAGCCGACCGCGGCCCTCGACCTGCGCCACCAGGAACTGGTGCTGCGGGTCGCCCGGGAGCGCGCCGCCGCCGGGGACGGCGTGGTCGTGGTCCTGCACGACCTGTCCCTCGCGGCGGCCTACGCGGACCGGGTGGTCCTGCTGGCGGCCGGGGCGACGATCGCCGACGGACCCGTCGCCGAGGTGCTGCGGGCGCCGTTGCTCAGCGAGGTATACGGGCACCCCGTCGAGGTGCTGGCGCACCCGCGCACCGGCGTGCCGCTGGTGCTGCCGGAACGGGCCTGAGCCGAGGGGCCCCGGTCGCCCG